>JALWNV010000271.1:6678-11036 GCA_027083665.1 Helicobacteraceae bacterium | reverse complement strand
GTAGCCGTACAGCCCGGCATCGGGCGACCAGATCGGCAGCGGGCGGCCGTCGAGCCAAAAAGCGGCAATGTCGGCGGCCTGAAAATAAAGCAGCGCGCGTACACCGACTGCAAAAAGGTAGGCGACGAACAGATACAGCAGGATTTTTTTCGTGTCCGCGTGCTCTTGGGGGAGGCGAAAACTCTTTAGAAGCATAATGATGTCCACATCGGTATTTTAAGAATGCCCGATTGTATAGAAATAAATATTAATAGGAATTAAAAATGGAAGGGAAAGGGGGGGGAGAAGCTCCGCCGAAGCGGAGCCGCAGGCGAATTACTTCAGACCCGCGATGTACTCTGCAACCGCTTTGATGTCGGCGTCGGAGTAAGAAGCGACCTGACCTTTCATCAGCGCACCCATACCGTGAGCATTGAGCGTACCGGCTTTGTAGCCTTCGAGCTTCTTGACCGTTTCAGCCGCCGGCTCACCGCCGATTACGGCAGACTTGCCGAGCGCTTTTTTCTCACCGTGCGCACCGTGGCACGCCGCACATTTTTTATAAAGAGCAGCACCGTCGGCCGCCATCAGGGATACGCTTGCAACAAGCAGTGTAAGAGCGATTTTTTTCATCGTTTTCTCCATTTGTAGTAGATTTCGATGCCAATTATATTGCGTCGCGTCTTAAACAAAAATAATATACCCCATAACCTGCCCTTAAGTCCCGTATTACTTAGCGAAGTGTTACGCTTAAGATGTTAAAATGAGCGATATCTGAGCTCAAGAGGAAAAACATGCGATACATCGACGACGATTTGAAAGACAAGACGATCCTGATCACGGGAGGGGCGGGGTTCATCGGTTCGAACCTGGCGTTTTATTTCCAGCAGAACCATCCGCAGGCCCGTGTCGTCGTGCTCGACAGTTTCCGCAGCGGCGAGACCCTGAGCAACGGCAATCTCAAAAGTTTCGGCCATTTCAAGAATCTTGTCGGATTCACCGGAGAGGTGATCAGCGGCGACATCAACGACAAGGCGCTGCTGGCGAAACTCGAACGCGATTACGATTTCGACTATATCTTTCACGAAGCGGCCATCTCCGATACGACGGCGCTCGAGCAGGACCTGATGGTGCGAACCAACCTCAATGCCTACCGGGATCTGCTCGACATGGCCGTACGCCGGGGCGCGAACATGATCTACGCCTCGTCGGGGGCGACCTACGGCGACGCCCCGTCGCCGCAGACGGTGGGACGCGAAGCGCCGCAGAACGTCTACGGCTTTTCGAAGCTGATGATGGACCATCTCAGCCGCGATTATATGCAGCGGGAGCAGATCGGCATCGTCGGCCTGCGCTACTTCAACGTCTACGGGCCGCGCGAGTTTTTCAAAGACAAGACGGCTTCGATGGTGGTACAGTTCGGACATCAGATCCTTTCGGGGAAAAACCCGCGTCTATTCGAAGGCTCGGACAAGATCCTGCGCGATTTCATCTACATCGAGGATGTGATTCAGGCGAATATTCTGGCGATGCATCCCAAAGAAAACGGTATCTACAACGTCGGAACGGGCCGGGCGCGTTCGTTTCAGGATATCGTCGACATTTTGCAAGACGCACTCGGCATCCATACACCCTGCGAATATATCCCCAACCCCTACGTGGGCCGCTACCAGTTCCATACCGAAGCCGACATCGGACCGACCGTCCGCGGTCTGGGATACAAACCCCGCTATGAACTCGAAGACGGTATCAAGGCGTATATTCCGGAGATCAAGCGGTTGTTCGAAACGGAAGTTTCGAAGTAGTTGCAAGTTCGCAAGTCGACAGTTGCAAGTTTTGAGGGGGAGAATAATATGCGATGAAATGTGAAAACCTTGAAGTATGGAAACGTTCGGCGTCATTGAGTGCAGAGATTTATCGCTTCTTTGCAAAGTGTAATGATTTTGGATTCAAAGATCAGGTAACACGGTCCGGGCTTCCGATCCCCAGCAATATTGCAGAAGGGATGGAGCGGGATTCCGACAAAGAAAGCTGGCGTTTTCTCGATATCGCACAGGCTTCGTCTGCTGAACTGAAAACACCGATATATATCGGCATGAAGATAGAGTACATCGACAGAGAACAGGGTAGATTGTGGATTGGTGAGGTGAGCGAAATCAATAAGATGATAGGTGGATTGAAAAGGAGTTTGAATGTACAGAGATAAAACACTAAAGGCAAACAGCTTGCGACTTGCGAACTTGCGAACTTGCGACTGCCGACGAAAGACTCTTTCATGATTCCGGCAATGAAACAAAGCCGCCCCAACATCCTCGTCGTCGGCGACCTGATGATCGACCACTATCTGTGGGGCAATGCCGAACGGATTTCGCCCGAGGCGCCGGTGCAGGTGGTCGATGTCGCCAACGAGACGACGGTGCTCGGCGGGGCCGGGAATGTCGTCAACAATCTGATCGCGCTCGGCGCGTCGGTCAGTGTCGCGTCGGCCATCGGCGACGACGCCAACGGCAAGGAATTGACGATTATGCTCAAGGGTATCGGCGTCAAGACCGAGGGACTCGTGACGCAGCCCGGGCGCAAGACCAGCAAGAAAAGCCGTATCGTCGCTTCCAATCAGCAGATACTGCGCTACGACAAGGAGTCCAAAGACGCCATCGACGATGTATCGGTGCAAAAGATTCTTGCGGCGGTTGCGAAGGACCTCTTCTTGTACGATATGATCGTCCTCTCCGATTACGGCAAAGGCGTCATTACCCCCGAACTGGCGCAGGGTGTAATCGCTCTCGCGCGCGAGAGCGGCAAAAAGGTACTGGTTGATCCCAAAGGTAAAGATTACGGCAAGTACCGCGGAGCGCATCTGCTTACGCCGAACAAAAAAGAGGCGCAGGAGGCGACGGGTATCGAGATCAGAGACGATGACAGCCTGAAAGACGCCCTGCTGTGGCTCAAACGAAACTGCGAACTCGACCGTTCCATGATCACGCTTTCGGAGGACGGCATCGCCATCTACGACGAAGGAGTCCGGCGTTTCCCGACGGCGGCACAGGAGGTCTACGACGTAACGGGGGCGGGCGACACGGTGATCGCCTCCATCGCGTTTGCGCTCAGCTCCGGCCGCAGTATCGACGAAGCGGCGCGCTTTGCGAACCTTGCCGCCGGTGTCGTCGTCGGCAAAATCGGTTCGGCGACGGTGACGATCGATGAGATCGAGGAGTACGAGGCGATGCTGCACCAAAGCAGCTCCGACGCGCATATCAAGAGTTTCGGCGAGATCGAACGCATCGTGAACCGCTGCCGCGCGGGCGGCAAACGCATCGTTTTCACCAACGGATGTTTCGACATTTTGCATGTAGGCCATGTCAAATACCTGCAGGAAGCGAAGAGTTTCGGCGATGTCCTGATCGTGGGCCTCAACTCCGACGCCTCGGTGCGCGAACTCAAAGGCCCGTCGCGTCCGGTCAATACCGAAGATGACCGTGCCTACATCCTCGCCGCGCTCGAATCGGTGGACTACGTCGTGAAGTTCGGCGAGGAGACGCCGTATGAGCTTATCAGGATGCTCAAACCGGATGTATTGGTCAAAGGCGGGGACTACAAAGGCAAAGAGGTTGTCGGTACCGAATTCGCCGGCGAACTGAAGCTGGTGGATTTCGTCGAAGGCAAAAGTACGACGTCGACCATCGAGAAGATTCAGGAGGGAAGTACATGCTGAAAAAATTGATGGTAATGCTGGCTATGGCGACATCGCTGACGGCGATGCATGAAATACGGATCAATCTGAACAACTACGATCTCGATGCCAGGCTCGATCTCGACATGGGGCAGTTCAATTCGTCGGTTGATCCCGATTCGGTTTTTATCGGTTTGCGCTATTTGCACGGTTCGCATCAGCACAGTGACAAAAACCTGGATAAGGATCACGATCTGTTCGACGGACACTTCTTTGTCCGCCAGCGTCTGCGCAACGCGAATGCGCTGACACTCGGAATGGGAACGAAGTTTGTCTATACCTCGATAAGCGGCAAAGACTTCTATGCGCTTCCGCTTGGCCTGCTCGCCGGCTACGATCTGCCGCTGGGCCTGCCGGTGCCTTTCAGCGTCGGGGGAGAGTTCTACTATTCGCCGCAGGTGCTTTCGTTTGCGGACGCAAAAAATTATATGGAGTACAGCCTCCATCTCGATATCATGATTATCGACCGCGCCGGCATCACCGGGGGATACCGGAAGATCGATACGGATTTCGATCTCTCGAACGGGGATCTGCGTTTCAACGAAACCTGGTTTGTCGGGGTGAAGTTCCGGTTTTGACCATCGGTCGATAGATGATGGACAATAGACAACAGTTTTTTATAAGCATAATTTGTCATGAGTCCATCGTC
>JALWNV010000271.1:0-6668 GCA_027083665.1 Helicobacteraceae bacterium | reverse complement strand
TTATCCTACGAGCCGCTCCGCGGCCTCGATGACTTCCTCCGCCCCGATCGATTTCATACATTCATGGTGTTTCAGCGGGCATTCGCGCTTCATGCAGGGGGCGCACTCCATATCGTGGCGGACGATGGCGCTTTTGCGGTTTTCCCACTGCGAGGTCTCATGGTGCCGCGTCGGCCCGAAAACGGCGACGGTAGGGACCTGGTAGGCGGCGGCGACGTGCATCGGTCCGCTGTCGTTGGTGATAAAGAGCGACAAGCCGCCGATTGCGGCGATCAACTGCTCGACGGTGGTCTTGCCCGCGAGGTTTTTGCAGTTCCCGACTCCTCCGGCGATTAAATCTTTTTCGATGGCATCGGCCATCTCCGTTTCGCCCGGCCCGCCGAAAATAACGATATCGTAGCGGTCGGCGAAGTGTGCGGCGACGGCGGCGAATTTTTCCGGATACCAGCGTTTGGCGGAGCCGTAGGTCGCTCCCGGATTGATGCCGAGGGTCGGGCGTTCGAAACGCTCTGGCGGGATGAACAGGCGCAGCGGCGGCGGTGTCGCGGGTTCGCCGCACAGCTGCCCGGCGAGTATCTGATACTGCTGTACGAGATGAATGTCGCGCGGCAGCGCTACGGCATCGGTGAGGAGTAAAGCGCTGTGCAGGCTTTTGCGGGCGACCGTACGGGGAGTGCCTGTCAGTTTCAGCAGCAGCGAGGCGTGGATCTGGTTTCGGAAGCTGACGGCGGCGTCGTGCGGACCGAGTTCTTTGGCCAGCTTGTAGGTGTTGATCAGCCGGCTGCCGCCCTCCTTGGTGCGGTCGACAACGGCGCGGCGGCAGTAGGGGTGGTGTTTCAGTGCCTCGACGGAGACGAAAGAGCCCACGAGTGTCAGCCGGGCATGCGGCAGGCATTCGCACAGCGTCTCGATGGCGGCGGTCGCCATCACGGCGTCGCCGAGCCAGTTGGGCAAAATGATGAGCAGATTCATTCCGTCTCCTTTTCCAACAGATAGACGGGTGCGTCGGTGACGGTGAGACGGTCGGTGCGAAACGGTCTGCCGTCGCGGTCGATAAACTCCGTCACTTCGGCGAATTGCCGTCGGTATGTCGTGCCGTTTGCCCAGAAGATACGCAGCATGCCGTCCGGTTTTTGCAAAAACATCTCGAAGCGGTCACGTTCTTGCCGCAAGGCGACATAGCGGCTGTGCCGCAGCAGGTCCGTCAAGACGGCGAGGGCGGAAAATGCCGGTCGTTTCCGGAAACCGTCACGGTGGTCGATGAGACCGTATCCCGGCGCGACGAGCTGGTGCCAGAAGACTGTTTCAATCTGCTGTGACGCCAGCGCGAGCAGGTAGTAGCGCACCATGTACGAGGCGTGGGTCTCTTCGTCGACGCACTCCTTTTCGCTCGTGGGTGCATAAGGTGCGGTCCCGGACAGGGGCCAGTTGGTCTCGGTGACGTACAGCGGTGCACGGGCACGCGGGCTGAGCATCGTCAGCGCCGAGAGCAGGTTGATCTTACAGGGGAGGTCGCACCCGGCCTGCAGATTTTCCGGGGCGCCGCGGCGGTCGACGTACAGCAGTGAGGAGACGGCATCGAAACGGACGCCGGAGAGGTTGAAAAGCGCATGGGCGGTGAAGTGGTACTCGAAATCGATGACGGACGGACCGATCAGCTGCAGTTGTGAAAACGATTCGGCTTTGAGCCGCTGTGCGGTTTTGAAAAAGCGCAGGTATTCGTCGACGCTGAAAAATCCCCATTTGGCACGGTTGATCGTTGTCCCGATCTGGAAGCGGTTCCCGTAGGGCGACAGGGCTTCGAAACAGCGTTCGAACGACCGGCGGCGAAGCGTCTCGTCCTCGACATGTTCGCGGTCTTGCATCAGCACGAAAAAGATATCCTGTTCTTTCAGGCGGTCCAGAAAAGCGGTGATCTCGTCCAGCCGATGCGGTTCCCAGAGCTTGATCCGCACAAGCAGCCGGCGGATGCGAAGAGCCCCGAGCGCTTCGAGTGTGGCTTCGGGTTCGCGCAGCGGATCGACGACGAGTCCGGGAAGCGTTTCGCTTTGCACCCTGCGCTTTTGCAGCAGCGGCATGGCGAGCATGGCCGGCGGCAGGAACACGACCCCGGCGAGGACGCTCTTTATGAGTGAGAAAAGCTGCTTTTTACGCATGCTTTTTTTATAGTCCCGGTCTTTGAGCTGATAAGGCTGGTCGGAGTGGGGATCCCAGGCAAACGGTGCTTTCATGGCGCTATTATAGCGATTTGCCGGTGAATGGTGAATGGGGCGCGCCGAAGGCGCGTGTAAGGATGACCTGTCATCCTTCGCTTGCGACTTGCGACTTGCGACTTGCGACTTGCGACTTGCGACTTGCGACTTGCGACTATTATCGACTCCGATACCGATAGCGGTGAAACTCTCCCGTCTTTCCTTCAAACAGCAGTTTCTGTGTGACGGAGGCAAAGGCGCTCATACGAATGCGGTATTTTTGTGCTTCCGGGGGACAGGGTACGGGTTGTTGCGTGAGTCCCGAAACATCGAAACAGGCGGTTTTCCCGGCAGCCGGTGTATATTCGGTCAGAAGGTTTTTCTCGATCCAGCCGAAGACACCGTTGCGGAAGTAGTCGGCGAAAAACCGGCGGTCGCGCAGCAGTGATTTGCCCGTAAAATCAGGCGCGAGCTTTTTATAGTCGCCGAGGACGAAATCGAGCACGGTGGGTGCGATATCGCGTTGGGAAGCGTAGATGTCGGGAGCGGCGGGTCTGACATGCGGGCCGTAAAAGGCGAGCGGGATCATGTAGTTGCGGAAGTTGCCTTGCTGTGCGCCGCCGCAGTGGTCGGCGAAAAAGACGAAAAGCGTATCGGGATATCGCGCTTCGACGGCCCGGACGAACGCACCGAGCGCCGCATCGGAAAAGTGCAGGGCGTTGAGGCGGTTGTTCTCTTTTTCGTTGTCGCTGAAATGCCGTCTTTTGATTCCATCGGGGAGCTTGTCGTCATGTGTCGTCGCCCCGTTGATCCCGATGACGAAAGGCACCGGCATGGTTTCAAGCTTTTTCAGCGCGAAGTCGTAGAGATCCTGGTCGTAGATTCCCCAGTGGTTTGTTCCGAAACGGCGCCCGGTCACGTCTTCTTTTCCGTAACTCTCCTTGAAGCCGAGTTTTTGTGCCAGCGCACCGGTGCCGCTGGTCTCTTTCGCCGTCCCCTGAAAAAAGGCACTGCTGTAGCCGTGCGCGTTGAGGATGTCGATGAGCGAGCGGTAACGGAAGTCCTGCAGCCGGGTTTTGGCGATCGTCTTGCCCAGCGGGTTCGGATAGGAGACAAGCGCGGCGAACATCCCTTCCGTCGTGCGGTGGCCGTTGGCGATGGCGGCTTTGGGATGCAGTGAACGCGGCAGGATGCTGTCGAAAAACGGGGTGGTTTGTACCGGGCTCCCGTAAGGTTTCAACGCGCCTGCGCTCCAGCTTTCAAGGAAGAACAGGACAACATTCCGGCGGTGCGGATGCCGGGTATAAGGGATGCCGTTGTCGTCGTAAAGGGTCGAAAACGCCGGTCCGATATCGCCCGGTTTTACCGGCGGCAGCGCCGGAAGGCTGATATTCCCGTTGGCGGTAAAGAGGGAAAATACCGCGTTGTAGCCGCCGTTGAGCGCGAGCATGGCGAGGCGGTTGTCGCCGATCTGGCTGGATTGCCACGGATTGAGCGGGATAGAAACGAACATGCCGCGGATGAAGAAGACGCTCAGGCCGATCAGCAGCAGTTTTTTGGGAAAATAGTACCGGTTGAACGCGACGGGATGCAGGAGCCTTCGAAACTGACGCTGGAGCGCGGTGACCAGCAGGGGAAATCCGAGCAAAGCGGTGACGGTGAAGAGTGTGTTCTGGCTCAGTGCCGTCATGAACAGCCCGCCGAAGTCGTTGAAAATGTCGGTGAGTTCGTACCCGATATGGCGGGAAGCGTCTTCGTAGTAGAGAATGTCGGCCAGTTGCAGCAAGACGATGCCGGCGAGGACGACGGCGGCGGTGAAACGCAGTGCCCGGGCATTGAAATCCGGGAGTGTCGCCAGCAGTGCCGCCACGGCGGCGAGGGCAAAGTCGAAACGGTATCCCCATAAGAGCGCATACAGCAGCGTTCCGGTGTCGAAAAGACGGTATTGTCCGTAATAGAAGCCGAGAAAGAGGAACTTTGTCGCGAGAATGAAGCCGTAGGCGATGGCAAAAATAAAAAAATAGTTTTTCAAAGCGTTCAAAGTTTCCGGACCTGTCGTATTGAGTGATGCAATTGTATCGAATTGTAATGCACTGTTGGCTATAATCTTCGCATTATTCAAGGAAGGTTTTATTCATGAGAATTTCTGTTATCGGGACCGGGTATGTCGGACTGGTCAGCGGGACCTGTTTTGCACAGATGGGCAACAGCGTCACCTGTGTGGATATCGACGAGGCCAAGATCGAAAAGCTGCGTCAGGGCCGGATTCCGATCTATGAGCCGGGTCTGGAGCAGATGGTGCTTGAAAACCATGAGAAAGGAACGTTGAAGTTCACGACCGACATCGAGACGGCGATCGCCGAAACCGATATCGCCTTTATCGCCGTGGGTACCCCGATGGGCGAGGACGGCAGTGCGGATCTGCAGTATGTACTCGCCGTGGCGAAAAGTATCGGCGAGCATATGCGCCATTATATGGTCGTCGTCGACAAATCGACGGTCCCTGTCGGAACGGCGGATAAGGTCAAGGCGACGATTCAGGCGGAGTTGAACCGGCGCGGTGCCGATTTGGAATTCGATGTCGTCTCCAACCCCGAGTTTCTCAAAGAAGGGGCGGCGATCGAAGATTTCATGAAGCCCGATCGTGTCGTTATCGGTGCCGAGAGCGAACGGGCGATGCAGGTCATGCACGATCTGTATGCGCCGTTTATGAAAAACCACGACCGTTTTATCGGTATGGATGTCAAAAGCGCCGAGATGACCAAATACGCGGCGAACGCGATGCTCGCGACGAAGATCAGCTTCATGAACGAGATCGCCAACATCTGTGAACGTGTCGGCGCCGATATCAACAAAGTCCGCCACGGCATCGGCAGTGACAGCCGCATCGGCTACAGTTTCATCTACCCCGGCTGCGGGTACGGCGGCAGCTGTTTCCCCAAAGATGTCCAGGCGCTGGCGAAGACGGCGAAGGATTTCGGCTATACGCCGCGCATCCTCGATGCCGTCGAAGCGGTCAACTATGACCAGAAAAAGGTCATCGGCCGCAAGGTCGTCCAGCGGTTCGGCGAGGACCTGTCAGGCAAGACCTTTGCCGTCTGGGGACTGGCGTTCAAGCCTGAAACGGACGATATGCGCGAAGCCTCTTCGATCACGATCATCAACGAGCTGACATCCCGCGGCGCGACGATCGTCGCTTACGATCCCAAGGCCCGTCACGAAGCGGAGAACTTCTACCTCAAAGGCAATGAAAACGTCGCCTACGCCGACAGCAAGTACGATGCGCTGAACGGTGCCGATGCGGTGATTCTCGTCACCGAATGGCAGGAGTTTAGAAGCCCCGACTTCGACGAGATCCTCAAACGGCTCAACTATCCCGTCTTCTTCGACGGACGCAATCAGTTCGACCGGCAGCGGATGGAAGCGATGGGGTTTGAATACCATCAGATCGGGGTTTAGCGGCTTCGCTGAGGTGAATGGTGAAAGGTGAAGAGCACTTGAATATAATTAAAAAGCTCAAAAGCCTGTTAGAGGAGGAAAACAATGTGTCGTTTGCCTATCTTTTCGGCTCCTTTGCCACGGGTGAAGCGATAGCGAACAGTGACGTCGATATTGCAGTTTACCTGAAAGATGACGATATGAACAACGTATTGCATCTGATCTATATCCTGTCGAAAAATCTTGGGAAAGAGGCGGACCTCACGGTATTGAACCGCACGAGAAATCTCTTTTTGCTCGATACAGTATTTCGCGATGGTATCGTCTTGAAAGATTCGCCGCAAAGAGAGGATTATGAGCTGAGAAAAGAGCATGAAATTCTCGATTACAAAGCGTTCAAAAGGACCTTGGATGCCGCATAGCGTCGAGAAAAAAATCAAAAAGATCGAATATTATCTTTCTTTGCTGGAAACGTACCGGAAAAATTGTGTCGAAAGGTTCAAAACGGACCCCATGTTCGAAGGGGCCGTATTGCACTACCTTTACCTCGTTGCCGACGGGGCGGTGACGCTGGCGGAAATGGTGATCAAACGCAAAAATCTTATGCGCCCGGACAGTTATTATGAAGCCATCGATATTTTGGGACAGTATGGGGTGATTCCGAGGGAATTTGCCTATCGCTTCGCCGGTATCGCAGGATTCAGGAATTTTCTGGCGCACGATTATGAGAAAGTCGATCCGGAACAGATATGCAAGACGGCACTGGAAAAGCTGCCGCAAGTGCAGGAATATCTGGAATATATCCGCAAAAGTCTCTCATGACTATTCTTATCGTCCGTACGGACAAGCTCGGCGATTTCATTACGGCACTGCCGACGTGCTGTGCACTGAAGAAATATGACCCCTCAAACCGTATCATCGTCTGCGTGGCGCCGTTGAACCGGGAGCTGGCCGAGGCGTGTTATTTTATCGACGAGGTGATCGTCGATGACGGCGGGCCGCTTTTTTCGCTGGCGGCGAAACTGCGTGCGGCACGGA
>JALWNV010000270.1 GCA_027083665.1 Helicobacteraceae bacterium | reverse complement strand
AACTGTACGAGCGGACGCTGCTGGAGTTTTACGGGCTCCGTCGTCCGCCCATCGTCGCCCCCGTTCTCGTTGCGGACGATTTCCCGACACGCGAATGGGTACAGCGGAGCCTGAGCCGGAGTTTCGGAAAAAAAGCGCAGGTTCTCGTTCCGAAGCGCGGTGAAAAACGCAAAGTCATCGACATCGCGAAACTCAACGCAAAAGAGCTGCTGACGCGTCACTCCGCCGCACCGTGGGAGAGCACCGCCGAAGCACTGCGGTCACTGTGCGGGCTTTCCCGTCTGCCGCAGCGGATCGAGATTTTCGACAACTCCCACCTCTCGGGCGAAGCCCCCGTCGGCGCGATGGTCGTTTTCGACCGGGGACGTTTCGACAAACAGGGCTACCGTCATTACCGTCTCGAAACCAAAGACGAATACGCCCAGATGCGCGAAACACTTTCACGGCGTATCGAAGGCTTCGCGGCCAATCCGCCGCCGGACCTCTGGATTATCGACGGCGGCACGACACTGCTTTCGCTCGCACGCGACCTCCTCGACTCCGCCGGCGTCAACCTCGACGCTGTCGCCGTCAGCAAGGAGAAGATCGACGCCAAATCGCACCGGGCACGCGGAAACGCGCGCGACCTGCTGCATACCGATAGCGAAACCTTCCGGCTTCCTCCTTCGGACAAACGGCTGCAGTGGGTTCAGCGGCTGCGCGACGAAGCACACCGCTTCGCCGTCACTTTTCACCGAAAAAGCCGGCAGAAAGCGGCACAACAGTCCCGTCTGCTTGAACTCAAAGGGATTTCCGCGGCGAAAATCAGAAAACTGCTGAATCATTTCGGCACTTTCGAAGCGATTTACAGTGCCGACGAAACCGAACTTGCCGCACTTTTAAACCGTTCGGACGCGAAAACGATAAAAGGGTTATCTGAATAAGTTATATTTTGCAATTAGTATGCTATATTATGCAAAACTCAAAACCAACTTCAAGGTAACCTATGAGTAAAATCGAACCGATCGACGAAGAATACGTCTTCGAAGGGCGGGCCATCGTCAGCGAAACGGATACGAAAGGTGTCATCACCTATGCGAACCGGAAATTCTGCGAAATTTCCGGATATTCCAAAGAAGAACTGGTCGGTCAGCCCCACAACATCATCCGCCATCCCGATATGCCGAAAAAGGCGTTCGAAGCGATGTGGAACACGATCAAACAGGGAAATATCTGGACCGGCCTCGTCAAAAACCTGCGCAAGGACGGACGCTACTACTGGGTCGAAACCACCATTACACCCGTGACGGACGAAAACGGGCTCATCGTCAAATACGCCGCGGCCAGAAAACCCGTCAGCCGTGCCAGTATCGATGAAGCGGAAAAACAGTATAAAGTCATGAAAGAAAACGAATCATAAGGAGATGCCGTGCTGATATACAACCACAACAAAGAGCTCGTAGGAATCGATGACGAAACCCTGCATCATCTGGGCTACAAGACACTCGCATCGTTTCTCGAGTCCTACAGTGACGTCGCCGAGCTTTTCGTCAAGAAGCCCGGCTACATCCACAATTTTCAAAATTTTCCCTGGATCGATTTCGTCCTGCATGCCGATGCCGAAGACACCAAGGCGATCATTCAGAACGACAAGAAACATTTCTCATGCACAATCGCCATCACACCGATCTATCTCAGCGACGCTCCCGAGCAGGAGGGCTATGTCGTTCACCTGAAACACATCAAGTCCCTCAACGGTGACGACATCCCCTCTTTTGTCCGGGAAGAACCGGCGGAAACACCCGTAGAACCCGATTTTAGAGACGAGATCGATTCACCGCTCGGGGCAATCGATTCCGTCGAACCGACCGTATTGGCCGAACCGGATACTTTCGACGTACCGGAGATGCCTCCGCTCGATCTGCCCGACATCAATGCGGACGGTTCGCTCAGCGAGCCTCCGATGTTCGAACCCGAACCTGAACCGATGATGCAGGAGGTCGTTTCGGATAAAGACGAACGCCCCATGCTCGGTGACTATATCAACAAAGACGAGGCGGCCTATCTCGACAACCTGAAAACCGACAAAGATTACAAATACGATCCGCAAATCGCAGCGGACGAACTCGGACTTCCGGTCGATCTGATCGAAGAGTTTATCGGCGACTTCATCCAGCAGGCGCACGATTTCAAAGAGAGCCTGTTCGATGCGGCACTCAAAGAAGATTATGACGAAGTGCACATTCTTTCCCACAAGCTCAAAGGGGTGGCGGCGAACCTTCGCATCGAAGACGCGTTCGAAGTGCTCAGCATTATCAACAACTCCAGAGACCAGACCGAAATTGAGGCGAACCTCAAACAGTTCTACCGCATCATCGCGAAGATGGAAGGCAAGGAGTTGCCCGAGTTCAAAGAGCTCGAACCCGAAACCGATTTCGAAACCCCGCTCGACGACCATCACGATGACGACATCTACGACATCGGCATGCTCCTTGACGATACACCCGTAAGTCCCCCGAGCGACGCCCAGGAGTCTCCCATGATCGACCTTCCCGAAGAAGAGACGGCGGACGACGAGGCGCTTTACACATTGAACGACGAGTGGGCCCGGGAAAAGGAACCGGACCTCA
>JALWNV010000269.1 GCA_027083665.1 Helicobacteraceae bacterium | reverse complement strand
GTAGTTGACCCGTTCGCGCCCGGGAAACATCCCGAGCATCTTCGAAAGCGCCTCATAACTTTTCGCATCGCCGAGATCGAGTGTCACGACCTCGAGCTGCCGGGAAAAACGCTCCCATTTTTCCTCTTCGAAACACCCTTCGTGAAGAAACTCCTGCAGCTTCGATTTCACCAGACCCAGATGCGCTTCTCGCGTCACCGGACTCCGGCTCGTAGCAATGATACGGCTCTCGCAGGCCAGATAGCCGTCAGTGCACAGATGGTACAGTGCCGGGATCAGTTTGCGCAGGGCAAGATCCCCGTGCCCTCCGAAAATAACGATATCGCAGACATTGGCGATCTCACTCATGAATATATCCCCCGGTGTTGATTTAAAACAGTGTACCCGATCCCGCAGGCATCTTTTTTGAACGCCGCAGCAGCGTTGCGGCGGCGAAATGTTCCATCTCGTCTTTGCGGAGGATCCGGATGGTATTGGTCGTGCCCGGTACTCCGACGGGATCGCCCGCCGTCACGATATACATCGCGTCTTTTCGGAGCACTTCGCGCGCCAGTCCGCTTTGCACGACCTCGATCAGCATCTTCTCCACCGTACTCGTGCGTGTCAAAAAGGCGGGAACGACACCCCATACCATCGTCAGTATCCGTGCGATCCTCTCATCGTGCATCACGGCGAATATCGGCTTTTTCGGCCGGTAGCGCGAAAGCTTTTTGGCCGACTGCCCCGAGGTCGTGAGCGCCAAAATGGCTTCGGCGCTGATCTTTTGCGACAGCAGCACCGTTGATTCGTCGATGACATCCATCTCGTCGAAATACCGAAACTGCGAAAATTTGTGGTAAGGGTAAATACGTTCCGCTTCGCGGACGGTTCGCGCCATCGTCTCGACGGCTTCGACCGGATACGCTCCGACCGCACTCTCTTCGGAGAGCATCACGCAGTCCGTCCCGTCGAGCACCGCATTCGCCACGTCGCTGATCTCGGCGCGCGTCGCCCGTTCGGCGCGCGTCATCGACAACAGCATCTGCGTCGCCGTGATCACCGGCTTGCTCTCTTCGTTGGCCTTTTTGATCAGCCGTTTCTGAATCGTCGGAACCTTGTAGTACGGCACTTCGATTCCCAGGTCGCCGCGGGCGACCATCAGACCGTCACTCGCCTCCAAAATGGCATCAATATTCTCGACCGCATCGAACTTCTCTATCTTCGCAATCAGCTGCTGTTTGCCGCCGTGACGGGTCACTTCCGCACGGGCGTCATGCATGTCTTTCGCCGTCTGTACAAAAGAAATCGCCATGAAATCGACACCGTGGCGTACCCCCCAGGCGATATCGGAACGGTCCTTGTCGGTCAGGACATCGATTCCCAGAGGGGTTTGCGGAAAATTGACGCCTTTGTTGGATGTGAGTGTTGCGCGGTTTTTCACTTCGCAAACGACATGTCCGCCCGTTTCGACCACGACGGTGCGAAGCGTCCCGTCCGCGAGGTAGACGGCATCGCCCTTTTTGACTTTCGAAAGCAGTTCAGGACGGTTGAGGCTGACACGCAGCAGATGCGGACGGACAAAATGCCCTTTAAGCTGCCGCGGTACAAACTCGATCCGGTCCCCGGGATGCAGTTCCGCTTCGCCCTCGACAGGTCCGATACGCACTTTCGGTCCGCTGATATCCTGCAAGACGCCGACAATCAGTCCGCAACGTCGGGCCGCCTCATGGATACGGCGGAGATTCTGTTCGTGATAACGGTGGGTTCCGTGGCTGAAATTGAGCCGGAACAGGTTCACGCCGGCACGGATCATCCGCTCGAGCGTATCGATATCCTCGCATGCCGGCCCGACGGTCGCAAGGATTTTGGTATGTTTTTTCATGCAAACAGCCTTTTCAGAAAAACATCGCCACTCATCCGGTCTCGTCGAACGATCACGATCGCCGGCGGATGGAGCCGCCTATTCGATATTGGTATAGACCGCCTGCACGTCATCATCCTCTTCGAGCTTGTCGATGAGCTTTTCCACCTCTTCCATCTGTGTTTCGGAGAAGTGCTGGGGATTGTTCGGAATCCGCTGCAAAGAGGCCTTTTTCACTTCAATGCCCCGCTCTTCGAGCGCATGCTGCAACGCACCGAAGCTGGTATAGTCGCCGTAGACGTAAACCGTCCCTTCGTTTTCATCCAGCTCTTCCAGACCGGCATCGATCAGTTCCAGCTCGAGCTCTTCGAGATCCATATCGTCGGTTTTGTCGAATTCAAACACCGCCTTGCGGTCGAACATAAACTCCAACGAGCCGCTCTTGAGCAATTCACCGCCGGCTTTGTTGAAGTAGCTTCTGACGTTGGCGACGGTCCGGTTGTTATTGTCCGTGGCACACTCGACGAAGATCAGCGCCCCGTGCGGGCCTTTGCCTTCAAAATTGACTTCGACGATATCGGCCGCATCCTTGCCCGACGCACGTTTGATTGCCGCTTCGATATTGTCTTTGGGCATATTCTGCGCTTTGGCCGTCTGAATCGCCAGACGAAGTTTCGGATTCATCTCCGGATCCTGTCCCCCCTCTTTGGCCGCCATCGTGATGGCTTTGGCCAGTTTCGGAAATATCCGGGACATATTGCTCCATCGTTTCTTTTT
>JALWNV010000268.1 GCA_027083665.1 Helicobacteraceae bacterium | reverse complement strand
CCACATGGATATGCGCATCGACAAAACCGGGGAGGATATAGGTCTCGCACGCTTCATCAATCCGGCGAACCGAAGCGATTCTCCCGTTCTCCGTCCTCACTTCCGCCGGATAGATCTCGCGCTTTTCGATATCGACCAGATTCGATTTCAGCGTCATCACGGCTCCTTTTCATCATTTTTGCACAAACATTCTTAAGAGCCCCCCGAAAAACGATCCTGCCGATCGCCAAAAATCACAAAGTATGAAAAAAATGGTATAATATAGATAATCATATGAATAAACACAAGGAGTTTACCATGAGTACAAAAATGAAATTTGCAGGAATTGTCACCGCCGCACTTCTGTCGCTTGCCGGATGCGGCGGGAGCGGAAGTTCGGATACAAGCAGCGGGAGTGCTTCAAGTTCCGCCGCAAGCGTCCCGTCGGCGGTAAGAGAAGCTTCGGTAGTGAAACTGGTCGCCTCATCCGATTTGACGGCATCGATGATCGATATCGTCAACGGAATGGCCTTTGCCGAGACGCAAAACGCGCCGGGAATCGGGGGAACATCCCAAACGGATTTCGCCTGTCCCGATGGAGGAACGATCCATATGCCCAGCGGCGCCCTGTATGGCAGCATTACATTTGACAAATGCAAAAACGAATCGACCGTACTGACGGGGACCGTTATCATCCGGGAAAACGGTTTCACCTTTGAAGATTTCAGAAGTGACAACAACGGTGAGACCACCTACCTCGACGCGACGATAACGACCAACGGTGAGATGACGGAAAATCATTACGATGTCACCCTCAACGGTACGATGGAGGTCGCGAAAGCGGAAGCGACCGAGCGATACGTGTTTACCGATTTCCGTTCCCGCAGCGAAGCGGACGGGTTGCGGATAGACGGAAGTATCAGCATTCAGAACGATCCTGACCGGTGCGGAACGAACGGTGACTATACGTTTGCCACGCTTGATCCTCTGGTCGTCGGTGACAGCGGTATCGTTTCCGGCACCCTCAAAATCAACAACGACACCGTCGTTTTCCATGCCGACGGGACGATTACCGTCAACGGCGAAACAATCTCGCCGGACGAACTCGAGACCTGCCGCGAATGATCAGGCAGATATAACAACGGCCGTCACGGGCGTGCCGGCTTGATCAGCTCGACCTTGATGGCGTGGGTGAGCAGCAAATCGACGCGGTCACCGGCACGATAGCGTGAAAGATCTACATCGGGGCGGACAGGGAATGTTTCACGTTTTCCGTCCGGCATTTCGAGTGTCGCCGTCCTTTTCGTTCTGTCGATCGCGACGACGCGGGCTTCGAGCGCCTTCATATCGGACAATGCAGCACCGGGTTTCTGAGCCGATGCCGAGAGCATGAAAAATGCGGCGGGGGGCCGTTGCGGCAACCGGTCACCGGGTGTCACCGTGACGTCAAGGCGTCGGCTCAGAGTAATCTTGACGAGATCGCCTTTTTCGAGATGTGACAGATCCGTCGTACCGGCATCGACGCTGACATCGAAGGGCTCGCCGTCCGATCCCATAAGGGTGATACGACGGTTGTCCCGGTCGACTGCGACGATACGTGCGTGCACCTCCAGCGTTGTCATCGTAGAACCGCCTGCGACTCCCTTTTCAAAACGGTTCTCCGTCTGCTGTTTCGGCGCCGGCGGCGGTGTCGGCTCATTTGAGCAAGCGGTCAGTACGGCCAATGCCGATAGAAGCGATACCCCATTGCATATTTTCCCGTAAATCTGAGTCATCGTTTACCTCCTTGACAAATAATGATGTGAAACGAGGTCTTTGCATCTTCTCGCGTTCACAGTGCATATTCCGAAAAGACAACGGCTATCCCGCACGAAAAACTTCGACGACTTCTCCATACAGCGTTTCCGCATGATAGAGCGACTGGGGCTCGTCGAGTACCCGCACCGGCTGCGGATCGAACAGTACCGTATCGGTTGTCCCCGCGCCGATCCGTCCCGCTTCTCTGCCGATAGCCCGCGCCGGATTGACGACGCAGAGCTCGATAAGCCGCTCCCATCCGATCCATTCCGAGGCGACCAGTTTCGTATACAGCAGCGGCAGCGCATGGGAAATGCTTCCGAAACCGCTGGCGGCATCGGCAAACGCCACCTCTTTGTTGACCGGAGAATTGGGGCGGTGCAGCAGCGTCAGCATATCGATCTCCCCCGCTTCGAGGGCTGCACGAAGCTTCCGCACCTCCCCCTCCGTCGCCAACGGCGGGTCGAGCTTGGCGACCGTGTTGAAGCCGTCGCAGGCTTCGTCGCTTTTGAGCAGGTGGGGCAGGCTCACTTCACAGCGTACGTTCACCCCTTCGCGCTTCGCGGCGGAGATCATCTCGATGGAGCGCGAGGAGGCGACACTTTTGAACAGAATCTCGATGCCGTATTCCCGGGCGATCTCGATCATCCGGGCCACGTGTACCGTCTCACCCAGCGGCGGGATGCCCACGAGTCCCAGCCGTGTCGCCACCCTGCCCTCGGTCATCACGCCGCTGGCGGACAGGTTCCGGTCGTAGGCGCGGCAAAAGAGGGTCCCGCCGAACATCTTGACGTACTCGGCGATCCGTACGGCGAGATGGTTGGAAATGGACGTCGTCATATAGGGAGCGACCGCAC
>JALWNV010000267.1 GCA_027083665.1 Helicobacteraceae bacterium | reverse complement strand
TGTCGAGCGGATGGGGATACAGTGTGAAACGCCGCAGATCGCGGCGGAGGCTGTGTTGCCGTTTCGCGGCGGCGGTACGTGCGTGACGCTGCCGGCGCGCACGTGATCTTTGGAGCCTTTTTTCCCGCCAGGAGCGCTGCTTGAGTACTTTTCGCTCATAAAGCGTTCGAATCTTTTTTCGCAGCGGCACAGGGCGTTTGCGTCTGGATTCGGCATAGCGGGCACGGGCGAGATAGATCGACTCGACACCGTTGATGTAGCGGTCTCTGCGGTTGGCCAGTTTGCCGGGAAAGGGCAGGCCCCGGTCGATGATCCGCCCGAGCCAGTGGTTGAAACGGATGGAGTGGCGGATCAGCCAGCGGCGCGGATGGATACCGATGAGACTCAGCGCTTTGTCGATCAGACCGATCATCGCCGTGAATAGATAAAGGATGCGGTCGATCAATGTAAGCAGCCGCCGGCCGAACCGGCTGTGCGCCAGGGCTTCGAGAAAGACGTTGAGCATCAATACCTGAAGCACGAAGCCCAGAATGTTCATTCCGGTGAGCAGCAAGTTCCATAAAAACGAGAACAGCGGCAGAACCATAGCGTAGAGGATCTTCTGTACGGCGGCGCTGACGACTTTTGTCCACAGAAAATAGATGACGGGTACGGAGAGCAGCGTGGTGCCGAAAGCTTTGAGGCGTTTAGCCGGCGGTGAGCGGCGGAGCTCGTCGTATTTGAGCTTGAGGACGTGCAGCAGGTTGTCGCGCCAGCGGCTGAGGGAGTGGCGGGAGAAAAATTTCGAAAACAGGTCGATGAGATGACGTTTGGCGAGCATTCCCGCCGTCGCGGCGGCCAGTGCTTTTTTCCCGCCGGCCTGTACGACGGCGTGCGCCAGGGTTTTCGCCCCGCCGACCTTGACGCCGAGAGCGAATTTGATCAGCAAGATCGCGAGCGTTTCCCACCATCCGAAAAAATGGATCAGTGCCGCGACGATCACGAGCGTCGTCGCGACGATCAGGCCGGGACGGTGCCGCAAGGTCCACGCACGCAGCCGCTGAAACAAACGATCGACCGTTTTGATGATCCGCTCCTTCGGCTACTCGTTTCCGGTATCGCCGTTGCCGTCGGCATCGTCGCCGAAACCGCCGTGATCGTCGTTGACCCCGCGGATGCCGTGAAAGAGTGCGCGCAGATGCGACCAGGTTCCGCCGAGAAAGAGGATGATGAATACGGCGAGTTCGCCCAGTTCGCCGACCATCGGCCAGCCGATGACGCCGAACCATTTCAAAAACGCGATCGGTGCGGCGAGCAGCAGCGTCATGGCAACCAGTCCGATCGTGTTGAGCGTACCGGCACTCAGTGAGAGCATATAAAACGCGACACTGACGATCACGACACCGCTGAAAGGGTAGATCATGTCCGCAGGTACTTTGACCGAGAGCAGCATCAGCGCGAGAATACTGACGCTGAGCAGAACGAGAATGAAGATTTTTTTCGCGGTGTTCATCACCCCTTTGATATAGTAGGTTTTGCCGACGAAATAGGTGATGACCGTCAGGACGACAACCGCAAGATTTTCGATAAGCTGCGGTGTATCGAGGGTGATGACCTGTTTGAACCAGAATTCGAACAAATAGACCGAAATCAGCGAGAGAATGAGGTTGACGGCGATGATCAGCCAGGGCCGGGTTCGTTGTGTGGATGTTGCCATGTTTCAGAGGCTCCTTGTCGTATCGGGATTGTCGTCGGAGGATTCCGGCGGGGGTGCTGCGGCGTGCATACAGTCGAAAAACGCTTCGTAAAGTGCCGGCGGCGGGGTGTCTCCCGCGGCTTTTTTCGCAAGAATCTCCCGCCGGAGTTTTTCGCAGCCGGCCGGAAGCGTATCGGCCTGTTCGAACACTCTTTTCATCCGGATGACCGTTTCGGAAAAGAGCGATTTCAGTGCAGCCGCGTACGTTTTCGTTCTGATGACGAAACGGTGGATGCGTTCATAGCTGCGTGTGCGCCTGAACCAGTCCAGAACTGCCGTGATTATGTCGTAACGGCGTTTAAACCATGCTATCGCGATCAGTTTGTTTCTGCCCGCATGCAGGATGAAGTGAACCGGTACGAAGAGCAGTACTTTTGCGGCATAAAGCGCGATGCCGCCCCAGAAGTGCCCCGAGACGAACGCCCCGAGCGCGAAAACCCCCAGCAGCTCCATCAGCAAAAACGGCAGGCCGAACAATGAAAGAACCGCCCAGCCGGGCAGGCTTTCAATTATGCGCCGGCTCCGGTCAGCGATACCGGAACGTTCGAAGGTGCGGGTGATTTTTTTAAAACCGAGCTCCCAGAAGACCTCGAGGAAGATGACGACGACGGCGGAAAAGATGAAGAAGAAAAACCGGGAGAAGAAGCCGTGCAGGCGCAGGCGGATTTTCGCGGGAACGGCGGCTTCGGCACTGTCGGAATACAGTGTCGGCTCGTCACGGCGGATAAACCATGTTCCGAATGCCTGCGCACGTCGTTTCACGGCCTTCCACAGCGGCTGCGAGAGCGGGAGATACTCTCCGAAAAACAGCAGCGTGACCGCGGCGGCGATCCAGGGATTGGTAGCAAGTTCAATCAGATGGTGCAAAGCGGCTCCTTGAAAGGTATTATATAAAAAAATGTTTTATATCTGATTGTTTTC
>JALWNV010000266.1:9640-11227 GCA_027083665.1 Helicobacteraceae bacterium | reverse complement strand
GCAACGTCGCGCTTCCGGTCTCGTCAGTGATCGTCCCGATTCGCTGCAGCGGCGTCATCCCGTCGTCGGAAAACGGAGCGGTAAACGTTACCGTGACACCGGGTTCGGTGATGATGATATCTGTCAAGTTTTCGTCACTGAGCGTCGTATCGACCGCAAACTCGACACTACCGGTGCGGGGAGTTTGTTCAAATACAAAAGCCGGCAATGCTTTCGGTGCTTCTCCCGAAGCGGCACAAACACGCCATCCGCAGCGCAACAGCGCCGTTCTGCCGGTGATTTTCGGAGTCTCAAGCGTATGTCTTGATGCATCCAACCTCCCGCCGGAACGCACATCGATCCCCTTTGCCGCACTGAAAACATCGGGAAATATCTGCCGGCACTCTGTAGCGGCCGATAGTAAAACCGGTAACAACATAAAAACAAGAAAACGATACACTTATTGTCCTTTTTTTAATGGTTTATGTTTCAATGGAAGCATAGTGGCGTATTCGGGGGGGGGCAAGTCAATGCGTATAGCGAAGCGAAAAAAGCCTCCCCATGGAAACAGAAAAAAAGGACGAATAATTCTTAGTGCAGGAAGTGGCGTACGCCGGTAAAGTACAGTGCCATCCCGTATTCGTCTGCGGCGGCGATCACTTCGTCGTCGCGGATGGAGCCGCCCGGCTCGATGACCGTCTTGACCCCGGCCGCAGCCGCCGCATCGATGGAGTCGCGGAACGGGAAGAAAGCTTCCGACGCCAGGGCGGAACCGGTAACGTCAAGCCCCATCGCTTCGGCTTTTTTCAGCGCGCACTGCGCGGCGTCGACGCGGGAAGTCATCCCCATGCCGACCGCGACCATCGCCGCGTCCTTGACATAGACGACGCAGTTGGACTTCGTCAGCGCCGCGACCTTCCACGCGATCTCGGCGTCTTTCATCGCCGCGGCGTCCGCGGAGAGCCTGCTCTTTTGCTCGGCGTTTTTGATCTCGTCGTCGTTGACTCTGTCGGCATCCTGATAGACGAAACCGCCGTCGATATGTTTGAAATCCGTCGCATCGTTAGAGAGCACGATCCTGTCACTGCCGTATTCGAAAAGCTTGATCCGCTTTTTGGCCGCAAAAACCTCCTGCGCTTCGGGCAGGATACGTCCGGCGATGATGACCTCGAGGAAGATCTCGTTCATCTTCTCCGCCATTGCTTTGTCGACGATGCCGTTGACTGCGACCACCCCGCCGAACGCGGAGACCGGGTCGCACTTGAGCGCTTCGGTATAGGCATCGAGCAGATTGCCGCGGATGGCGAAACCGCACGGGTTTCCGTGCTTGACGATACAGACGGCATTTTCATCCCCGAACGCCGCCGCGATCTTCACCGCACCGCTGATATCGGTAAGGTTGTTGAAACTCGCCTCACCCTTGAGCGTCGTAAAGTGTTTGCTGAAATGATCATCGAACTCGTACAGCGCCCCTTTTTGGTGCGGGTTCTCCCCGTAGCGCGTGTTCATCACTTTTTCACCGACAATGAACTGCTTCGCGCCGAAACCGCCGTTGAAACGCCGGTTCATGTAGTTGGCGATCATGCTGTCGTACGCCGCGGTATGTTC
>JALWNV010000266.1:0-9630 GCA_027083665.1 Helicobacteraceae bacterium | reverse complement strand
GCTGCGGCGAAACTCCACCGTGTTTTCGTCATTTTCAATCGCATCGAGCACAGGCGAATAATCCGCCGGGTCGGTCACGATCAGAACACTGTCGAAATTCTTCGCCGCCGAACGTACCATCGCCGGACCGCCGATATCGATGTTTTCGATGATCTCTTCAAAGTCGTCGGTCCGCTCGATCGTCGCCTTGAACGGATAGAGATTGACACAGACCAGATCGATAGGGTCGACACCGAGCTCTTCGGCCTGGTCGAGATGCGACTGCTTGTCGCGGCGGTGCAGGATACCGCCGTGGATATAGGGGTTGAGGGTCTTGACCCGTCCTTCGAAACATTCGGGGAACTTCGTCACTTCGTCGATCTCGATCGCCGCGATTCCGGCATCTTTCAACATCTTGAACGTGCCGCCCGTGGAGATGATCTCATAGCCGTTTTTGACCAAAGATGCCGCGAATTCGACAATATTGCGCTTGTCGCTGACGCTCAGCAGTGCTCTTTTCATAACCGTATGCCTTTTGTTCGGGCCGGATGCCCGAATGGATTTCAATGACGGAATTTTATCGAAACAGGGGTTAGAGGCGGCTCAATCTTTGAGTTTCTGGCGGATCTCGAGAAACTTGCCGAAATTGTCGACAAAGAGTTCAACCAGCTTCGGATCGAAGTGCTTTCCGCTCTCGTCGGTAATATACTTGAGCACCCGGCTGACCTGCCATTCCTCTTTGTAGCTGCGTTTGGTCAGCAATGCATCGAAAACGTCCGCCAAGGCGACGATCCGTCCGAAAATATGAATCTGTTCGCCTTTGAGCCCCTTGGGATACCCTGTCCCGTCATACCGTTCGTGATGCTGTCCCGCCACGATGGCGGAAGCTTTCAGGATCGGACGTTTCGAACGGCTGAAGATATGCTGTCCCCACTCCGTGTGACGGTTCATCATCTCACGCTCGTTCGCATCGAGTGCCGAAGGCTTGTTCAAAATACGGTCGGGGATCGCCACTTTGCCGATATCGTGCATGGCCGACGCCAGCTTCAGGACTTCGACGGTTTTGGGTTTCAGGCCGTACAATTCGCCGAGAAGTCCGCTGTATTCAGAAACCCGCCGGACATGGTTTCCCGTATCTTTCGAACGCAATTCCCCGACATATGCCAGCGTAAACACGATGTCTTTTTGCGTCTCTTCGACCTCTTCCTCCCGGTAAGCTTTGAGTTCGAGATGCGTTTTGACCCGGGCTTTGAGCTCTCTGGGATTGAACGGTTTGACGATATAATCGACACCGCCGACCTCGAACCCCCTGTTGACCTCCCTGATATCCGACATCGCCGTCAGAAAAATGACCGGAATATCTTTGCTTTTCTCTTCCGCCTTGAGCCGTTCGCATGTCGTGAAACCGTCCATGATCGGCATCATCACATCCAGCAAAATCAGGTCGAATTTCCGTTCCCGCACCTTTTCAAGGGCTTCCCGCCCGTTTTCCGCCGTTTCGACACAATATCCGTCACGCTCAAGCAGCTTTTTGACCAAAACGAGGTTGGTCGCCGTATCGTCGACGACAAGAATATTTTCCCGGGACAGATTCATTTGCGCTCTTTGCTTGATAGTTGTGTATTGTAACACGTTTTTTCATTGTTTTTTTATAGAATTTTCTCACATTCAATGCATATCGCAGCCGGATGAACTCAAAAAAAAACACCAAAAGCATGCCCGCTCCGCCGACAGCGGCAGACTGCTTTCATCCGGATATCCTTTCGTGTCTATCGCAATAAAGCGGTATCTACGGTATTCATTGGAGTGAAAAAACCGCGCAGCGGAACGTCACTGGTCACCCAGTCCTTTTTTCGCCCAGCACTCGTCGATCCGTTTGTCGATGGCGATATCGACGCTGCTTTGATTGCTGACGTCCTGCGTGATCTTCCACAACGATACGGCCATGAAAATCAGCGCCGCACCGATCACCGCCGTCACCAGGTAGATATTGTACTTGTTTTTGTCAAGTGTCATGACAACTCCTTTCGTACTTTTTCATAGCATAAGACAATAAGAATTAATAATATAAAAATCCGTCGGTGAAGCCCGGAAGCTTTAGGAGGGGCTAAGCGGGGTATAATGTCGGAAAAAAAGGAAACATATGTCACTCAAAGACCGGATACGAAACGATATCAAAGAGGCGATGAAAGCCAAGGACACGGAGCGCCGCGACGCACTCAGACTGCTCAGCAGCGCCATGAAACAGATCGAGGTGGACGAACGCAAAGAACTCAGTGACGAGGATGTCATCGCCATCATCCAAAAACAGATCAAACAGCGCAACGATGCCGCACAGCAATACCTAGATGCCGGACGCGACGAACTCTACGACAAAGAGATCGCGGAGATCAAGTATTTCGAAGCCTATCTCCCCGCACAGCTGGATGACGCCGAACTCGAAAGCGCCGTTAAAGCCATCATCGAAAACGTCGGCGCCGCTTCGATGAAAGATATGGGCAAGGTCATGGGTGTCGCAAGCAAAGAGCTCGCAGGCAGGGCCGACGGCAAACGCATCAGCGCACGCGTCAAAGCACTGCTCTCCTAAGACTTCAAACCGATCCGGTAACCGGATTTGCTGGCATTGACGATGAGAGTTTTGTCCGTCACACGGCGGATGCGATGGATGAGCGAACGCAGCGTCTGCTCCGATACCGGTTCGTTCCACAACGACGACATGATCTGTTCGTGCGAAAGGCTGCTGCCGGGATTGGCGCACAGAAGGGCGATAAGGCCGACGGCCTTCGGTCCGAGATCAACCTCCCTGTCCTCGTGCCGCAAACGCTTCGATTTCCGATCAAAAACATACCCCTTCCGCAGCTCGACACTGTTTTCATCATCGCGCACCGGCACGATCTGCCGGCAGGCCATCTTCATGGTGGCGACGATCTCTTTTTCCCGGTACGGCTTGACCAGATAGGCATAGGCACCGGAATCAAGCGCTTCCTCGATACTCTCTTCCGTCGAAAGCGCCGTCAAAAAGATAATGATACATTTCGGAAGCTGTCCGCGGATGGCAACTGCCGCCTCCGTCCCGCTGATACGGTCCGAAAGCATGATATCCATCAGCACGATATCGGGTTTCAAATCTCCTGCAGCCGCTATCGCTTCTTCACCGCTCTTGACCGTTTTGAGTACCTCGTACTTTTCGCGGACAAGAACCCGTCGAAGATAGCCGGCCGGGATCAGTTCATCTTCGACAATCAGCACCCGGATCATGCCCCGAACCTTATTTCGTACCGCAACCCGCCGTCGTTGCCGATATCGACCGTACCGTCCATCTGCTCGACTGTCAGCCGGACAAGATTCATCCCCAGCGTATCGCTTTTCATCAACCGATCCGGCTCCAGCACTCCCGGACCGTTATCCGCATACACCAGCGAATATGCCTCCTCTTTCTTCGCCAAGGTGATACGGATACGTCCCTTTCCCTGGGCAAACGCGTACTTGACGGAGTTGGTCACCAGTTCGTTGAGGATGATCCCCAGCTGCACCATCCGCTCGAGGGAAAACGCCGCTGAAACGGCTTGCAGCGAAATTTCCGCGTCCGCTTTGAGATCCGACATCGCGAGAATGTGTTCCAGCAGCCGTCGCGTGTAGTCTTCGAAACCGATATGCGAAAGGTCTTCGGTGCTGTAGAGGACTTCGTGCGCCAACGACATCGATTCGATACGAAGCCGGTTCTGATCGATGATTCGGTGCACTTTGCTGTCGTCCGTATCGAGTTTCTGAAGCCCCAGGATCGAACTGATGATATTGAGATTGTTCTTGATGCGGTGATGGATCTCTTTGAGCAAAATCTCTTTTTGGCGGTTGGCTTTTTGCAGTTCATGATAGGACTGTTCGATCGCATAGTGATAGACGATCCCGAAAGCGATGACAAACAAAAGCGCGATAAAGTAAACCGACATCATGGAAACATCGTGCAAAAGGGGATGGTGTTCGAAATGCACGTATCCGTAAACGAACAAACCGGCGAGTATCAGATAGTACAGCCCCATATTGATGACGATCTCGCGCGGCGGCATCAGCACGAATGCCACCATCGGCAGCATCAGCGAAAAGATGATACTCATATCGAAATCGTTCGAAACCATGAAAATAAAAACGATCGTACTCGCGATCCACAACATCGCGCTCGAGGCAACCCGTAAATTGCGCGTTTTTAAAAAGGCATAGAAAAACCCCGCACCGACCACGACAAAGAGCAGATCCGTCACGGCATCGAAACGTTTCCCGACCGCATAGTCGATCACTCCCGCCAACGCCGTAATTCCGATAAAGCTCACGTAAAAGCCCACTAAAAAGAGTTCTTTGTAGTGAAAACGCCGCAAATACAAGTTCATATCTTTATTGTATCTTTTTTCAACGGAACTTTTACAGGATTCTTGTCGGGTAGGATTAGAAAAACAGTTTCCGGGGAGGTCTGAATGAAACAATATCTTACATTTTTAGGTTTGCTCGTATCGGCGATACTGACCGGCTGCGGCGGAGGGGGAGGTGCTTCCTCTGATACCGACGGCAGCAGCTACAGCAGCGTATTCTCCTCGAGCAGTACGGAAAGTACATCCTCCGCAAGCAGCGCGGCTTCCGCTATCCGGAGCAGCTATGCCGCAAGCTCGTTTTCCAGCGGCAGCGCCTCTTCCGTATCATCGGGCAATTCTCTTTCATCATTGGCAGCAAGTAGCTCGGGTACGTCGGAAATCGACGGTGGTTTCGCTCCGGAGTCCGTATCCGGCGAACTGCTTCGAAATCGTCCTGGACATGTAAATGTCGGTGACGTTTTTGAACACGGAATCCCGATCACGGAAGCGGCTGCACTCATCACTTCGGACAGAGCAGTCACATTGAATGCCAATCACGACCGTTTGAATCTCGAACGTCACGGACGCTACCTTGAAATCGATTCGGCCAACGACAACATTCGGGAGTTCGTCGTTGGATTTGACGGTGCGGATATTGCAGCGGCACTGGAAGGAGTCGACACCGATGACATCCTCTCAGCCCAGCTCTTCTTATGGAACGAATCGGGCAGAAGTATGGACCTGCAACTCAACGCTTTCACCTCACCGTTTAATGAAAACACCATCGTATCACGCGACGAACTCTCCAACTTCACAACCATCGGGACGGTGCATGTCAACGGAGACATCGGCGAAAAACACCTCGATATTCCTCTTGGCATCCTGCTCGACTGGCTCTCCGATCCGACCGGCGCATACGGCCTGCTTCTTGAAGCATCGGAATTTGGCGGGAAGCTGCGCTTTTCCAGCGATGAAACAAGCCGCCCGCCGACCCTGGTCGTTTCCTACCGAAAACGCTCCCTTCTGCCAGAAGAAGCACTCCAAGTGTACGCCACGCAGAGCGATAACGAACAGTGCGTCATCCGTATCGATTCGGAGCATAGTGTACTGCGTGAAGGGAACGAGTTCGTCTTTCACATTTCTGTTACCGACAATGCGGCAATCGATTATTACAATTTCAAGGTTTGGAGAGACGACGGCGGCACAATGACTGCCCCGCAAAGTGCTTACATCTACAATCCGGGGCATACGTATCTTGGCTATGAGCTGCACGGAAAAATCAACAGCGATGCGCCGATCAACAACAGCTACCTCCACATCAACGTCTATGCGGATGATGTGTCCGGACTCGCACCATACTGTACCCGATTTGCCAGGATCCCGATTTTCAAAAACGACAAACCGCTGATCGAATCGTCTATGGAGTATCTTGACGTCATAGACGTCAGACCAGATTATTACCGTCTTATCAAAAACGATAAACAGCGCATCCGGATCAAGGCCACCGCCTCGGATGAAAGTGATGCGATTGCCTATATGCTCTTGTGGCTTCCGGGAGATACGGCACCGCGCAGATTCAATAGTAACACCATAGACTACACCTGGACGAACGGGGATTTCGCCAGAGACCCCGATGAGTTCAAATATACGATAAAAGCAGTAGATACGACTGGCAATTTCACTACCTACGAGAGCGAAGCGGTTCCTATTCGAGGCTGGGACGAGCTGAAGCTTTACAACCACGCTCTGACCTTCGGCAACTTCTCAAGAACATCTGAAATGAGCAAATCATACCTCAATTATATCTATGGCACCGATGAGGTGACGGGGCGGTTTGGCAATTACACCATCAAAGCTTTAGAGTGGTACAGCGCACTCAAAGATATCGGAAGCAAAGGAAACTGCTTCGGCATGAGCGGAACCTCCATCGCATTGACAACCGGTCAGGAGTCTTTGGAACCCAGTAACTTTCAGCCCGGTGCTACGACCACCGCCGAACTCGATCCGCCGACAAACCGGGTCAAAGTCTTCGTGCATGCAAAGCAAGGATCACAATTATCCAAAAACGTGCTTGAAGAGACCTATCGTTACCACAACCATCATCAAGATGAACTCGACTGGACCTTGAACAAGGTCTTGAACAGCCTTGACGGTGAGTTCTCAAATTACGGTTCGCTCAATATTTTCGAAGGTGATTCCGGACACTCCATCGTACCCTGGATGGCAAGACGGTACGCCGGCGGCGACTGGAAAGTCTTCGTCTATGATTCCAACAAGATCGGCGGAGTCAATGCGATTCAGAAAAGCCTTGGAGAGCCTTTGCTCAGCGATGAACATGATTTCCCTTACGTTGAATTCAATCTGACCTCGAACAGTTGGCGCTACATCATAGGATGGTTTGATCAAAATCCGATCTTTTGGAATGACGACACTTTTTTCATTTCACACAGTTCCGTCGTCGGCAATACCTCCTACAACGCGATACGTAGCGATCTTCACATTCGTGACCACAATCTCCCAAGTACGCTCAGAAGTATCTGGGAAAGCATCGGAAGCAGTGCCGTTTTATCGACGGAAAGCAACGACAATATCGGTATCAGTATTGAAGATGAGACCGGAAATACTACTCTGCGGGCCGAAAACTTTGGCGGGAACGGTGCCATTGCGATCCGTACGCTGACAGGGGATGTCTCTTCAGCAGGTCTTTTTATCATACCGAACGACAAACCTATGACCGTCAGGGTACACGGTTACAAAAGCGGTACTTATTCACTCAATATACTAACGGGGCACCTGGCAATTTCGATTGAGGGGAAAACCATCGGAGGCCAGCAAATCGACACATATAAACTCATCCCGGACAAAGACGATCCGGATACAGTCAGTCTGAGTGTTCTCTCGGCGATGGCGGACAGCACTTTCGCGATCAACGCCTCGTTCGGCTACTTGAAAGCGGACAAACAGGAGCTGATCAGTGCAGAAAAAATATACCGAATCTCCAATATGACATTGCAAGCGGGTATACCGATGGACATCTCTTGGAACCGCTATGCAGAAGCGTTGACGGTGCATTCGGAACAAAAAAGCGGTTTCTCATTCAACCTTACTGTCGAAGAAACGGACAAAAACGGCGATTTGACGACCAGGTACGCAAGTAAGGTTACGCCGCCTGTCATCTCCGGCAAATCCGTTTATAATTTCAACCTGACCGACAAGAGGACTCAATGAAATCAGGCACTTTTCATGGCTTTTGATTTCCTGTTTTTGGTCGATGGAAGCTGACTCCCTTTTTGAACCGGAATAATCCCGCTTCAATCAAGCAGGGCAGCCTTCCCCTGTCTTCAGACAGCGCAGCGCGCTTTCGACATCGTCCTGGCGCATCAGCGACTCCCCGACCAAGAACGCGTCGACTCCCGCTTTTGAGAGATCTTCGAGCTGACCGTGCTCGTAGATGCCGCTCTCGGCGACGATGATCTTGTTGTTGGGAATCAGCGGGATGAGCTTGTAGCTCAGCTCCATATCCATCTCGAAGGTCTCCAGATTGCGGTGATTGATACCGATGATATCCGCCCCCGCGAAAATCGCCTTGGTGAGGTCTTTTTTGTCGTGGATTTCGACGAGCGCCTCCATGCCGAGATGGCGGGTATAGTTCAGCAGCTCCTTGAGCTCTTTGCGCGAAAGCGCCTTGGCGATGAGCAGGACGAAGTCCGCCCCGTAGACCAGCGCCTCGACCAGCTGGTACTTGCTGACGATGAAATCCTTGCGCAGCAGCGGAATGCCGACATAGCGGCGGATCTCCGCGAGATAGTCGAGATGGCCCTGGAAGTAGTGCGGCTCGGTCAGGATAGAAACGGCATTCGCACCGCCGCGCTCGTAGGCCTGCGCAATGGCGACCGGATCGAAATCTTCGCGGATAACCCCCTTCGAAGGGCTCGCTTTTTTCACTTCGGAAATGATACGGTAGGGTTCCTCCTCCGTCGCCTTGAGATGGGGGATCACCGGACGCGGCGCCCGGGCGTTGAACGCCAGCGAACGCCCCAGCCAGTCCATACTGTATTCTTTTTCGCGCTTTTTCAGATCCTCTTTCGTCTTTGCGATAATCTCGTCTAAAATCATTTCTGCCTTTCTGTCTTGTTTTTCTGTCCTGCAAGGCACCGTTCGATCGCCTCGACATGCCGGTCGAGCTCGTCGTCCTGTTCGCCGTTCATCGCCTTGAGCGTCCTTTGCATCACATCGTGCGCTTCCTTGCATCGGCCGAGCTTGTAGTAGCCCCATGCCAGCGAATCGAGATAAAACGGCGAGTCGGGCTCGTTCTTCAGTGCTTTTCGCACATAGACGATCCCTTTTTCCGGGTCGATACCGTTGTCGATCAGCAGATAGCCCAGATAGTTCAGCAGCAGCGGATCGGGATCAGCCTTGACCGCTTCGGAAAGCATTTCGACCACACGCCGCAGCATGACGGAGTCGTTTTTGTCTTTCGCACCTTCGAAGGTGAATATCGCACTCTGCCCGAGGTAGACGCCCTCACCCGTCTTCTCGTAAAGTTTTTCGGCCAGTTTCGACGCCTTGGCATACTCTTTGGCGTTGATATAGAACTTCAGCAGCAGATCGTCGTTCGCATGCGACTCTTCAAGAAACTGCCGGAGGTGAATCATATCTTTTTGATAGCTGTAAATGCGTATGATCGCCTCGGCGATTTTCGGGTCGTGCAGCAGATCGTAGAGTTTCAGGTAGGTATTGAGCATCCCTTCGACGTTGTTCTGATCGCTGTAGAATCCGGCGAGCCGTTTGCAGATACGCTCCGAACATCCGTTGATCCGGATATGCGTTTCGAGCTGGGCGATCGCGTCCTTTTTCCGATCGAGATTGACGTACATCATCACGGCCATCTTGTCAAGGACCGCCTCGTCGTAGTCGAGGGCATAGGCGCTTTGAAGATATTTCAGGGCCGTATCGTAGTGCTTCTCGAGCGCATAGATATCGGCCGCGGCAACGTAATCCTCTTTGGCTTTCGTTTTCGCCAGCAGCACCAGGGCCGCCTTTTTCGCTTCATCGAGCTTCCGCAAACCGACGAGTGCGCGAATACGGTAGCGTTCGAGTTCCGGGTCGTAGCCGTGGACCTTCTCCATCGCATCGACGTTCGTAATGATATCACGGTACTGTTTGGCCAGCAGCAAATTGGCAAAAAAATGCTCGCGGTACTCTTTGCGCGGCGCTTTTTCGTACAGCAGGGCATAATACTCCGCCGCGGTGCGGTAGCGTCCGTGCGCCTCAGCGTCGAGTGCGAACAGGGCATATGCATCCTCCC
>JALWNV010000265.1 GCA_027083665.1 Helicobacteraceae bacterium | reverse complement strand
TTCGCCGACATAGCCCGCTTCGGTGAGGCTGGTCGCGTCCGCGATCGCCAACGGAACATTGAGCACTTTGGCGATGGTCTGCGCCATCAGGGTCTTGCCGCTTCCCGTCGGGCCGATGAGCAGTACGTTGGATTTGGCGATTTCGGTATCGTCGTCGATCGTGTCGTGCTTGAAAATACGCTTGTAGTGATTGTAGACGGCGACGGAGATCAGTTTGCGCGCGCGCTCTTGCCCGATGACGTACTCACCGAGGAAAGCGTCGAGCTCTTTGGGTGTCATGAGCTGTGCGACGTGATCGGTCAGCACCTTGTTCTCTTGGGTCTCTTCCGCATCCCCGAACATGATTTTGTAGGCGGAGAAGACGCAGTTCTTACAGATATAGGCATCGTTGCCCGCGATCAGCGGATTGTTTTCGCTCTCATGGGCGCCGCAGAAACTGCAGTGGCGTTTTTTCATGAATTATTTCCTCTCGAACGGGATACCCCGTTTGGTTTTCAGTATGAAGTTGCAGAGATTGTGCACATAGTGGTTTTTGCTCGTTTCGACCAGTTCGGCCGCGACATCCTTTAGCGGCCGTCCCGCTTCGAAAAGCTCTCGGTACGCGGACTTGAGCGCATCGATGTCGCTGCGTTCGAGGTGGCGGCGCAGGCCGGTCAGGTTGAGTCCGCGCAGCGAGGCGCGGTTGCCTTCGGCCATGCAGTAGGGCGGAATATCCTGCGCCAGTGCCGAGGCGCCGCCGATCATGGCGAAGTCCCCGATATGGACGAACTGGTGGATCGGCGTCATGCCCCCGATAACGGCATAGTCTCCCATCTCGACATGGCCCGCCAGTGTCGCGGCATTGGCGAGAATGCAGTGGTTGCCGATGATGACGTCGTGGCCGATGTGGACGTAGCCCATGAAAAGATTGTGGTTGCCGATGATCGTCTTGCCGCCGCCGCCCTTGGTGCCGGGGTTGAAGAGGGTGAATTCGCGGATTTTGTTGTAATCACCGATAATCAGTTCGACCTCTTCGCCGTTGTACTTCAGATCCTGCGGGATCGAGCCGAGCACGGCATAGGAAAAGATCCGGTTGTGCTTGCCGATGGCAGTCTTGCCGTAGATGCAGGCCCCTTGCGCGATTTTGGTGCCGTCTCCGATCGTCGCCTGGGACGAAACGAAACAAAAAGGCCCGATCTCGACGTTTTCGCCGATGACGGCGCCCTCTTCGACGATGGCCTGTGGGGAGATGCTGCTCATGCGCGGTCCTATTTGTCCACGATCATGGCTTTGAGCTGTGCTTCGCTCGCCAGAACGTCATCGACATAGGCCTTGCCTTCGAGGATCCAGATGGCGCCTTTGTTTTTGATGACTTTCATACGGTACTCCAGACGGTCGCCGGGGCGGACGGGGTTGCGGAATTTCGCCCCGTCGATACTCATGAACTAGACGACTTTTTGCGCGGCTTCCTCTTCGGACAGATCCATACTCTTGAATGCGAGGATACCGCCGGCCTGCGCCATGCCTTCGAGGATCATCACGCCGGGGTAGATCGGGTGTCCGGGGAAGTGGCCTTCGAAGATCTGCTCTCCGATCGTGACGTTTTTGTAGCCTGTCAGTGCACTTCCCGGTTCAAGGGCGGTGACACGGTCAACCAGCAAAAAGGGAAAGCGGTGCGGGAGGATTCTCTGAATTTCGACAACATCGATCATAACGGTTTCGTTCCTTGTTCTGTAAATATGCTGCCCCGCTTCCGGTGCCGGGGCAAAAGTAAGCGATTTTATCCAAAAAGGAGTTAATGATTGCTTGAGAAGACCTCTATGGTGTTCCGGAAGCATCTTCGAACGGACGAAGCGGAACGAAAGGCTGTCGGTTCTGTCCCCGCACGTCAGCGGAACTTGAAGCCGACGAGAACATTGTACAGAGTAAACGTATCGTCGCCTGTGCCGTCGAGATCGACGTGGCTAAGACCGATACCGGCTTTGAAAAAGACGGCACTTTGCGTATCGTACCGCAGACCGAGCTGTGCGCCGTAATTGAGCTTGTTCGCGCTGTACGTCGACATGACGGGGGCGCAGATATAGCCGTACCACGGGTCCCACCAGCATCCGGTGCCCTCTTCGCCGGTGGGGATGCCCGAGTCGATGTAGGTCATTCCAAGATCGGCCATAACGTAGGGGGTGAATGCCCCTTCCATGAAGTTGTAGGCAGCGGTCAGGTCGAATGCGCTCGTATAAAGTGAGTTGCTATAGGTCTTGTCGCTTCCCTGTTCGTCCCTGTATGAGACTTTATAGTTCGCGGAAGTGGAGTTGAACATGAACCCCAGGCTGATATGTTCATCGAAATTGTAGGCGAAACCGAACAGCAGCGCGGCACTGCTATTGACTTTCGCACTGTTTTCATGTGCGAGGTTCAGCGTCTTTCCCATATTGTACTGGGGGCCCAGATACATTTCCCAGCTCCCGGCACGCTTCGTATCCGCTGCATGCAACCCGACGGCAAGGCAGGCGATGGCGGTGATCGCAAAAAATCTGTTTTCCATAAGGATGATTGTAGCCCAGACGGTCCGCAAATGTCAACCGTGATTGTTCCCGTGCACGATCAGCCGTTCTTTGGTGTCTTCGTAGGCTTTTGCATCGAGAAAGAGGGTCAGTTTCCCTCTCGGGACGTCCTCCGTGATGATGACGGGC
>JALWNV010000264.1:1057-2669 GCA_027083665.1 Helicobacteraceae bacterium | reverse complement strand
TCTGTAAACAGCTTACGAATCTGCTCAACGGGGAATTGCACGTCACCAGCAAGACCGGGGAAGGAAGTACTTTTACATTCAGTGTCCCTGTCACCGAAGTGCCCATGGACGACAAACAGAGCGCGGATGAAACTGTCGAAGTGCCGGAACATCTGGATGCACATGTTTTGATCGTGGAAGATATCCGGGCCAATCAAATGTTTGTCGAAATGGTAATGGATAAATACGGCATAACGTATGATGTCGCCGACAACGGCAAAGCGGCGGTTTCGCTTTTCATATCAAAACACTATGACCTTATTTTGATGGATGAAAATATGCCGATCATGAGCGGCATCGAGGCCGCGAGGGAAATTCGGGCTTATGAACAAAAACACGGTAAAAAGCCGGTGCCGATCATCGCTTTGACGGCCAACGCCGTTCAGGGGGATCGCGAGCGGATGATCGATGCGGGAATGGATGATTATCTCAGCAAGCCGATCAATCCGGATCGTCTAATGCAGCTCATCGCCGCCCGTCTGCTCCGCAAAAGCGTTTAGCGCCTTTTTCCGACAGGCGGCTGAAGATGCGGTACCGCCATCCCGCCGGCGGACGACACGGGGCACTTTGGGATTGTCGGAAAAGTCGGACATAACTTCATCGAAGAGTGTGATAAAATTTTTTCATCTACAGGCTTCGAGGATATTGCTTTGCCGTCACGATATTTTGCGCTCTTGCTCTTGCTGCTGACACTGTTTTCCGACACCCCCGCAACGGCGGAATACGATACAGAGAAGACATTGAAGATAGGGTTCGGTTTCGACCGCCCTCCGTTCGTTTTCGGTAAAACCTCCAAGAAAGGCCTCGAGATCGATCTTGTCGATGAAATACTCCGGCAGTCCGGCTATGATATCGAAATCGAGCAGATGTCGAAATACTACCTCGAAACCCTGCTGCACAAGCCCAACGACTTCGACGGCGTCTCGGCCGTCTCCAGGCGCGACGACGGACTCTACTATACCGACCCTTTCATTTTCTACGACAACTATATCATCACCCGTGCCGAGGACAACATCACCGTCGAAAAAGTCGAAGACCTCGCCAAGATCGACTTCGTCGCGTGGAAAGGCGCCTACCACGACCTGGGCGAGACGTTTTACAACCTCTTCAATCCCGATACCGGTACCGCACGATCGCACTATCACGACCATCCGTCGCAGGAAGAAGACAGCAAGTCTTTTTTCACCAAACAGTATGATGCGATCATCGTCGACAAGACGGTCTTCAGATGGCATCAGCTCCTCTACGGCGATCACGGACGATACGTCTACCATAAAATTTTTCCCACGCTCAAAAGCTATCCGGCCGTCTTCCGTTCAAAAAAGATCCGTGACGATTTCAACAAAGGTCTGAAGGCGATTCAAAAGAGCGGCCGTTACGACGAAATCGTCGATTTCTATTTCAAACAGGATATCCGTCCCCTGCTTTACTACACCGAACTTATCGGCGATCTCTCCGGCGAAATGATCTACAGGCTCCAAGACAAAAAACTCCGCCACATTCTCCAGCATTTTTTCAGCCATCCGGATATCATGGAGATTGTCATTCATGCCGACAATATCGATGCCGACAT
>JALWNV010000264.1:0-1047 GCA_027083665.1 Helicobacteraceae bacterium | reverse complement strand
ATCGACGGGTGTATCACCGATGTCCGTTCCACATGTTATCCCCAACTTCCCCGTATGGTCAACGATACCCGATACCGCGGCGGAAACAATCCTTTTCGCAACGGGAAAGTCATCGTCCGCTACAAACGTTCGTTCAAAAACGGACACGGTGTTCTCATCCCGCCGCTCTCCTCTTTCTCCGATCTGAACGACGATGAATTCAGCACCGTCAACGATGCTTATGAACGCTACAATTTCATTAAAGCTTCCAAAGGACTGTTCACTTATAAAGAAGCCCTTTATCTGCAAAACAAGCGGCAAATCAAAATATGTGCCAATCCTGACCGGCAACCGCTGGAATACGTTGACGCACAGGGAAAATATGAAGGTATTCTTGCCGATTTCGCCTATCTCATCGCTTCGAAGCTGCATACACCTTTCGTGTTGCAGCGCACCCGCGACTACCGTCAAAGCCTTGAATATGTCGAAAAAGGACTGTGCGACCTGATCGTCGGAGACGAACCTGAAGGGACAGCAAAAAAGACTCTCCTTTCGACAAAACCTTATTACAGCGTCCCAAGAGTATTTGTCACACATAGCGATATTCCGATCGTACATGATCTTTCCCAGCTTATCGATAAAGGAAAGGTCGGCGTACAGACCGACGCTCCTGCCGAAACGATTCTTCCGAGGCGCTATCCCGGCATTCGTCTTGAGACCTTCGACGACATCGACAAGGCCCTTAGAAAGGTGGCCGGCAAAGAGCTCGTCGCCTTCGTCAACACCCTGCCCGTACTTGTCCATTCCATCCAGTATCAGGGGCTTGACAGCATCAAACTTGCCGGATCTCTTCACACTCCGGTACATTTTTCAATGCTGCTCAATCCCGCCAATGAAGCATTGGTCCCGATTCTCAACAAAGCGATCGATTCCATCACGGCGGAAGAACGCCAGGATATTATCGACAAATGGATTCTTGTCAAATACGAAAAAGGGGTCGATTACAGTCTCATCGCCAAAATAACGATAGTCTCACTCCTGATACTGCTGCTGCTGCTCTACCGGTAC
>JALWNV010000263.1 GCA_027083665.1 Helicobacteraceae bacterium | reverse complement strand
TTATATAATATTACATGAGGGGCAAAAAAAAGGCGAACCGCCCGCTTCCGTCAGGAAGCGGCGGCCTCACCCATCGCCTGGAGGGCGTATTTTTTTCCGAGTTCGTAGGCCTTTCTGTTCGCGTCATGTACTTTCGGCGGAACTTTCGAAAGCATCGTTTCGATCAGGGACTCTTCGGGAAGGACTTTTGTCATTGTGTTCGTAATAGCGAGCGCTACGACCGACTGTGTGATGACGTTTCCGACCTCTTCTTTTGCGATCGTAATGATCGGAATTTCGTAGATCTTCCATTTCTGACGATCTTCTTCCGTCGGATGAACGAGATTCGGGTCGACAACGATGATGCCGCCGGGCTTCACGCCGTTTTTAAATTGCTGATAACTGACATCGGCAACGGAGAGCATGAAGTCGATCTCGCCTTCGTTGGCATACGGATAACGGATCTCTTCGTCATCGAGCGTAATATCGACGACGGTCGGGCCGCCCCGCACCTGTGAGGTATAGGTCGCGGTCTTGAGGCCGTATCCGCCGTTTTTGATCTTACATGCAGCCATGATCTCACCGGCGAGCAGAACCCCCTGCCCCCCTACACCTGTAAAACGTAACGTATGTCTCATCTATGGCTCCTTAGATCTTTTTCTCGAAATCGTCTTGCGTGATTTTGCCACGCTTGCCTTGTGCCGCAGCCTGAATTTCTGCATACATTTCACAGTATTCCGGCTGATCTTCCTCTTTCAGTACTCCGGTCGGAAGGATATTCTCTTTCTCGACAGGATCTTCGAGAGCTTCCCATTTGCGTTTGGGCAGCGTGATGTCATCGATCCACTTCAGGTTATCCATGGCACTGACCATTTTGTTTTTACGGCCGAGATTGATATGGCAGTTCGACAGGACTTCGATAAACGAGAAGCCCTTGTGCTGGAAACCTTTGACAAGAATCTTTTCAAGTTTCTTCGGGTCTGTCATCGCTTCGCGCGCGACGAACGACGCACCGGCACCGATAGCGAGGTCACACGCGTTGAATGTCGGGTCGATATTCCCGTTCTTCTGGCTGACCGTCCACATGCCCCGCGGTGTCGTCGGGGATGTCTGCGAGTTCGTCAGACCGTAGATGAAGTTGTTGATCAGGATGAAGTTCAGATCGATGTTGCGGCGGCAGCCGTGGATCGTATGGTTCCCCCCGATCGCCAGTCCGTCACCGTCGCCGGCGACGACGATGACGTTCGCATTCGGTTTGGCCAGCTTGATACCGGTCGCATACGCGACGGTACGGCCGTGCGTGGTGTGGACCGTATTGCAGTCGATATAGGAAGAGAAACGGCCCGAACAGCCGATCCCCGAAACGATACAGACATTGTCCATATCCCATCCAACCTTTTTGATCGCACGGATAGTCGCCTTGAGAATAACGCCATCACCACATCCCCAACACCACAGTGTCGGCATCTTGTCTACACGCAGGTACTGATCATAATTAAATGCCATTACATCATCTCCTTAACTTTTGCTACCATTTCTGCCGGCGCGATCGGACGTCCGTTCGCTTTGAGCAGTGTCGTGAAATCGTTACGCTTGATAACACGCTCGATCTCTTTTGAGTACTGGCCCATATTGAGCTCCGTAACCATGATCTTGTCTCCGAACTTCTCTCCCAGTTCGATAAGGCGGTTGATCGGGCTCGGCCAGAGCATGATCGGACGGAAAAGACCGGCCTTGATTCCCTCGGCACGCAGCTTGTGTACCGCTTCGAAGGCACCGAGGGCGATCGAACCGTAGGCGATGATACACACTTCCGCATCGTCAAGAAGCACCTCTTCGTAATCCGGAAGATCGTCCAGACCGTTGTTTTCGAGGTGAACGGTATTGATCTTTCCGGTCAGACGCTCGATATTGAACTCGCACTGCTCCGCATCTTCCGTCGGGAAACCGGTCGGACCGTGGTGTAGCCCCGTCACGTGATAGCGGTACCCTTCGAACATCGGATTCAAGACGGCCGGTGTATTCATCGGAACATCATACGGACGGTAGTCTTTCGGATCGCCGTCGAAACGCTTGCGGTTGACGATGCTCGCTTCGACCTCTTCGAGATCGGGCAGTTCCGCCTTGCCGTGCATGTGGCCGATCGTTTCGTCAAGAAGAACGAAAACGGGAGTCATATAGGTTTCTGCAAGGTTGAAGCCGCGTACCGTCTGTGTGTAGCACTCTGTCAGCGAGCCTGCACACAGTGTGATCGAAGCGTAGTCACCGTGCGTCGGGTATTGTGCCTGACCGATATCGGCCTGCGAAACCCGTGTCGGAAGACCGGTAGAAGGCCCCCCGCGCATAACATTGATGATGACCAGCGGAATTTCGGCGATAAATCCGAGACCGATCTGCTCGGCTTTGAGGGAAATCCCCGGACCCGATGTCGCGGTGAACGATTTGACACCGGCCATCGAGGCACCGAGTGCCGCCGAGATACCGCCGATCTCGTCCTCCATCTGAATCGCCACTCCGCCGACCTTCGGCAAAAGATCGGACGCTTCGTGCATGACTTCCGACGACGGCGTAATAGGATACCCGCCGAAGAAACGTGCACCGGCTTCGACCGCTGCTTTTGCAGCGAGTTCGTTTCCTGTAGAAATTACTTCTCTCATTCGTACTCCTTCTTATGCTTCACGAGACATATAG
>JALWNV010000262.1:1588-11263 GCA_027083665.1 Helicobacteraceae bacterium | reverse complement strand
GATAGATACAGTCGCTCGGTGTGCCGTCTTCAAGTTTATAAAAATCGTCGTCGACACCGATGAAACTCAATGGATGCGACAGGGTCAGAGAGTGCCCGCAGGCCGATTTTTCATTGGCCGGAGCGACAACGACGACCTGCCCGAAAGGCCGAAGCGCTTCGATCAGTGCGTGCAATCCTTCCGATTCGTAGCCGTCATCATTCGTGATCAATATTTTTTTCATACTTGTTGGTTTCCTATTGTTTTTTATGCTATCATATGCCATAGACTAAAACAGCGCAAGAAAGTATAACTTAAACCTTGCCTGTCAAATAAAGAACAGCACATGATCAAGAACCGTCAGAGCACGGCATCCTTACCGAAAAAACAGAAAAAAGCCGCACGGCGTCCAAAGTCGTTCGGGCAGAAAGAAGTTGACTTTTCGGCAATCCTCCCGATGCCGGAAGGATACGAAAAACTTTTCATCGCCATCTATTTCCTGACGATCCCCTATGCGACCGGTCTCCTTTTTCTCTTTTTATTTGTCGCAAAAGGACACTTTGACAGCTTCATGAATCTCGATATCGCCATGTTTATCGCCGTCTGGGCAATCGGGTATGAAATCGTCGGCTCCATCGCACTGATCATTATTTTCTACAAAATGTTCCAGTTCAACCGTGCGAACAAGCAGGTCGTCCGTACCAAAGAGTACGAACCGAAATCCCTCCACAAAGTCTACCGGCTCGACTGAGCCTATCTTCAAAAGTTCTCTGCAAGCTGCAGCGTTTGCTTGGAATCACGGGATATTTTCTCGAAAATAAAACGGTTCACCCCCGCTTCATATTCATAGGCCAGGACCATATTGTGCGCCTGCAAAATCGCATCAACCAGATAAAGCCCCAAACCGAAACTGTCGCGTGCGGGATGTTCTTTCGTAAAAGGTTCGACATAATAGCTCAGCGGATGGCTGAGTTTCTCGCCGCGGTTTTCAAAATAGATTCCGTCCTCGGCGACGCGGATACGGACCTGTCCGTCCGGCGAATATTTGACCGCGTTGTCGATCATATTTTTGACGGCTGTCGCCATCATTGTAAAGTCGCATTCAAGGCGATAATCGTCCGGCACGTCGATATCGATACGCCGACGCTCTATCATTGCCTGATCGATTGCTTCGTCGACAATATCGACAAGACGATAGCTGCCCATCTCCTTGTGTCCGAAGCCGGCGCTCACCTCTTCGATAAGGGCGAACTCGTTGATCAGCTGCTCGAGGCGGATAAAGATACGTTTGAAGCGCTCTTTTTGTTTCGGATCTTTGACCATTTCGGCGCTGATACGTCCTTTGGCGATCGGCGTTTTGAGCTCATGCATAACGTTGCGCAAAAACAGTGTCCGTGATTCGATCAGTGCGTTGACGTTTTCGCGCGCCATCTCCAGAGCGTTGGCCAAAATGGCGATCTCGTCGCCGCCTTTCATACGAAACGACACCGACCGGTCGCCTTCGGCATAACGGATAACCTTGTTCGTCAGACGGCGAAGAGGACGGATACGCTGCAATATCACAAAAATCGCAAGCGCGATGACGAAGACGATCGTCAGATATGCACTGAGCAGGTTCGCGGGGAAATAGGGCTTGAGCTGCTGATCGTGCAACAGGACCTTTCCGCGCCGCGACTCGATAAAAAAATAGATATTGCCTTTGGATTCGAGCATCGTCGCACGCAGATCCTTGACCTGCCGCGACCGGACGACCGTACTCGGCGAAAAAAGCATGGAGTGCACGACCTCCTGAAAACCGGCGCGTTTGAGGATTTTCGCCTTGTCGAAAACCTCGTTGATCCCGACAACATCCTCGATACGATTGAGACCGTAGACCGCCAGGTTGGCCTCCAGAATCGCATCGGAGGTGCGCTTCATCATATGCTCGCGGTAGATTTGCGTGATGACCGTGTACTTGGTAAAAATACTGTCGATATACTGCTGACGGTTGAGTTTGTAAAACTCCCAAAATGTATAGGTCACACTGCTCAACGTGATCGCAAAAGCGAAAAGAATCGTCAGCAGTACGGCGTTGCGTCTCATTTAACGAGTTTGTAGCCGATACCGCGGACCGATTCGATCAGGGATTTGTCTCCGAGTTTGTTGCGGATGCGTCCGATCATGACGTCGATACTCTTGTTCGACGAATCTTCGTTGATCGCACTGACGTTATGGATGATGTCTTCGCGCGAAACGACCATCCCCTCTTTTTTGATCATAAACGCGAGGATGCCGTATTCGGCATTGGTCAAATCCAGCGGGCGTCCTTTGTAGGTAATCTGCATGGCGCCTTCATCGAGTTTGAAATCGCTGTGCTCCCGGGCGTTTTTCGCCTCGTTTTTCGCCTCGTAACGGCGAAGTACGGAACTGATACGCGCTTCAAGCTCTCTGGGATCGTACGGCTTCGGAAGATAGTCGTCCGCTCCCAGTTCCAAGGCATTGACTTTGTCCGTCACGTCCGAACGCGCCGAAGAGATAATGATGGGAATATCCTGGCGCTCGCGGATCGCTTCGCATACCTCCAACCCGTCCATTCCGGGCAGGGTCAGATCGAGGATCACGAGATCGTACGGTTTGAGCTTGAGGATACTCAACGCTTTGAACGGGTCATCTTCGGTTTCGACTTCGAAATCGAACTGCTCGAGTTATTCGGTCAGGATCTCGGCAAGTTCGAGGTCGTCTTCTATCATCAATATTTTTGTCATGCAGCGATTTTATCGCACAAAGATTAATGTCGGACTAATATCCTCGTCTTCACATCGCTACCAATGAAATTTCCAGATCGTCGCCCCCGAGGAGTCTTCCCTGCCGCCGACCACGATATCCCCGTCCGGAGCGGTTTTCATCGCACTAAATGACCCGCTGACCTTTTTCCGGTCGAGAATGTGCCCGTTCTGATCGATTTTCCAGAGCATCCCGTCCGCCTCGTGCCCTTTTTCGTAATTGCCGGCGACGACGAGGTTTCCGCTGTTGTCCAGCGCGAGTGCGACGCCCTCTTCCGCGCCTCCTTCGTCGATGACAAGTTTTCCGTTGTCACCGAATGTGCCGCAGACGCTTCCGTCACTTTCATAGCCGAGCACTACGACATCCGCATTGCCGTTTTCGCACGAAGAGCCTGCCGTGAAGATTCGGCCGTTTGCCGCCTGAACCGCCGAGCTCACAAGACGGCTTTGCTGTGCACACTCGAGAATGCTTCGTGTATCGATTACGACTCCGCCGCTGCCGAAACCGGCATCGAGTTCTCCGCTTGCCAGATACCGCTGCAGATACTGCTGTGAACCTGAACCATTGTCCCCGACATGCGAGCCGATAAAGAGCAAAGCACCCTGCGGCTGCACTATGAAACGCCCGTTTTGCAGATACGTGACGGCATTTGTTTCGAGAAAGCCTACACCGTTGAACGCCGTGTCTGCGAACCCGTCCGCTTTAAAGCGCCACAGATAGCTCGTCTGATTGAGCAGCGAGTAGTTGTCGCCCGCCACGACAATCCGGCCTGCATCATCGATGCCGAGCTGAACCGCCGCCGCCCGCTTCTTCTCGAACGGCTCGGTCAGTGCTCCGGCCGTCCCGAATCCCGAATCCAACGCGCCGTGCGCGTCGAATTTCCAGAGCGTCATGAGGTAGTCCCTGTCATAGTCGTTTTTTTCGACGAATAGATCTCCCCCGATCACACTTTTTGTTTCACCGTTCTCATGCAGAAGCGCGATCGCGTTTACCGCCCCCGATTTCGCGTTTCTGGCGATTCCGCCGTTGCCGAATGCGCTATCACTGTTGCCGTCCTTGTCAAGTTTGATGACGACCCCTTTTCGATCCCTGTTCGCATCGTACTCTACACCGGCCGCATAGATATCCCCCGTCGTGTCAACGACGATATCGGAAAGATGGATCGCCGCCCCGAAACTCTTTTTGAAAACGTAATCATTCGACGCCCCGCTGCCGCCGGTCTCGCTGCCGCTCTCGCAACCGCCCAACACGGCGATTGCCGCCATCACTGTTATCCATCCTGCCATTTTGCTCATGTCAAACCCTTTTATTGCAAGCGGTCCATCTATCGATGTTCCCTATATAACTATTGTATCATAGCTTCGGTTTTATTTGGTTTTGCCTATTGTGATATCCGGCTTCATTGTTTCGCACCGTCAGCTTTGGCGCCGCCGGGCAGCAAAGAGGGAGAGGATTTCAGGTCAACGAAAAAACGGTCTGCCGACCGGCGGACAGTGCCGCATTCAGGTCGGCAGCACCGCCGGAGCCCCGGTGACGAGCAGCGTCAGACGGTAGGCGATAAACGCCAGGGCATACGCCGTGACCGTCGTAAAGAGGAAAAGATAGATGAAATACTTTATCCCTCCCGCTTCGCGGGTAAAGACGACCGACGCCGCCAGACAGGGCAGATAGATCATGATGACGACGATGAACGAAACCGCCGAAGCGAACGGAATGTGTTCGCGGATCGCGTTGACCAGGCTTTTGTCCGTTTCCGACGCTCCCTCGCCGACGGCGTAAAGCACGCCCAGCGTCGACACGACCACCTCTTTGGCCGCCAGTCCCGCCTGCAGTGCGACGGCCAGCTTCCAGTTCAGGCCGATCGGTTCGAACGCCGGCTCGATCGCCTTGCCGATACGGCCGAGAAAACTCTGTTCAAGCTGCGCGGCGTCGCGTTCGACGGCAAGCTGCTCGCGCCCGGCTGCCTCCGATGTTTTTTCCATCTGTACCGTATAGTTCTGCTCGATCGCATCGGAATGCGGATAGGTACTCAGAAACCACACCAGCATCGAAGCACCGGCGATAAACGTCCCCGCTTTTTTCAGATACATCAGCGTCTTCGTCAAAACCGTATGCCAGATCAGCTTCAGCGACGGCAGGCGGTATTTGGGCATCTCCATGACGAAAGGCTCGTCGACACCCTTGAACGCCGTCAACTTCAGCACCTTCGCCGCGATCAGTCCCAGCAGCGCCCCGGTGATATAGATGGCGAACAGCACGTTGCCCGCCACACTTTGACTGAAAAACGCCCCGGTAAAGAGCACATAGACCGGCAGCCGGGCACCGCAGCTCATAAAACCGATGATAAACAGCGTCAGCAGCCGGTCGCGGTCGTTTTTGAGGATCCGCGCGGACATATAGGCGGGAATGGAGCAACCGAATCCCGTCACCAGCGGAATGAACGACTGCCCGTGCAGACCGAACTTGTGAAAGATGCCGTCAAGCAAAAACGCCACCCGCGACATATACCCTGTCGATTCGAGCAGGGCGATCCCGATAAAGAGGATGATGATATTGGGCGTGAACAGCACCACCGCCCCCACGCCGGAGATGATCCCGTCGACGACAAGCGAGCGGATTTCGTCGTTGGATATCGTATTGCCGACAACGTCGCCGAGCCAGCCGAAAAAGCCGTCGATCCACTCCATCGGGATGTTGCCGACCTCGAAGGTCAGTTGGAACAGTCCCCACATCAGCAGCAAAAAGATCGGAATTCCCAGCACCGGATGGATCAGCACATCGTCGATACGGTCGGTCAGACTCTTCTTTTGCGCTTTGGGATTGTTGACCCGAACCGTCTCCGCGACAACTCCCCGCACGAACGCCGCGTATTCCTCGGCGAACACCTCCTTGATGTCGTCGGTATCGTGATGGGTGCGGATATGCCTGTCCGCCTCGATCAGCATCGGCTGCAGTTCGGTCCACAGCGGCAGGTCGTGCAGAGTGCGGTAGGTCTTCTTCTCGTTTTGCAGCAGGTTGATGGCGATATTCCGGTTGGAAATGGCCGCCTTGAAATGGTGGGTATCGAGGTAGCGGGCAATCGCGTCCACCTCTTCCTCGACCGCTTCGGAAAAGATCAGTTTCGCTTCCTGCCGCGGGGCTTCGTGGACCTCGATGATCGTTTCGATCAGCGCTTCGATCCCCGTTTTGGCCGCCGCGGAAACCTTGACCGCCGGGAAGCCCAGCAGCTGCGAAAGATACGCGGCGTCGATCTCGATCCCCTCTTTTTGCGCTTCGTCGGTCATATTGAGCGCGAGCACCATCTTTTTGCTCATCGTCATCAGCTCGGCGGTAAGCTGCAGGTTCTTCTCCAGATTGGTGGAATCCACGACATTGACGATCAGATCGTAATCCTCGTTGCAGAGAAAATCGTGCGTCACGCGCTCTTCGATGGAGTAGTCGGTAAACGCATAGGTTCCCGGCAGGTCGACGACAGTGAAATGATACTCTTTGTAGTCGAAAAAGACCTCGGACTTTTCCACCGTCACCCCGCTGAAGTTGCCCACGTGCAGCCGTGCGTCGCTGATGGAGTTGATAAGCATGCTCTTGCCGACGTTGGGCTGTCCTACAAGAGCGATGCGGATATGCTTTTCCGTAACAGGGCAAACGGGCGCGTTATCAGGCATCGGGCTGTACCTCGATCATTTCGGCTTCTTCTTTTCGCAGTGCCAGCCGCATCCGGCCGACCTTGATCTCGACGGTCTTTTTCGCCGGGGCGTATCCCAGCAGGGTCAGCTTCGCCCCTTTCATCACCCCGAACGAAACCAGGCGCTGTTTGAGCGCCCCCCGTGCGTTGAGTTTCACGACCGTCGCACGGCACCCTTTCGTGCATTCTGTCAAATTTACCATTGTTGCCACTGTATCCATGTTGATTTTATCTCCTTAATGATAATAAAAATCATATTAATAATACGTTAAAGCCTTTTCCATCGCGCTAAAACAAAAGCACCAAGGGCGCACAGGTGCTCCAAGAGCACTTCTTTCAGGGCGCCTGCTGCCGACAAGTGCTAAAGCACAGTACAAGCGAAGCACTAAATGCTGAGTCGTAAGCAAACTCAGCGTTAGCGTAGCCAAAGGAGCTTCGCTCCTTTGGCGTCTACATTAAAACGTATATTCCACCCGCACCCAGTAGCGCTGAAAATCCTGTACGTCGGGATCGGGGCTGCTTTTGATGTCGAAATCGGCGAACACCGCATCGACACGCATCGCTTCGTTGAGCGAAAGCCAGAACATCAGGTCGCTTTCTTGCAGCGACACCGCTTTGCCTTTGGGATCGAAAACCCCGTACATCGCCTCAAGATGCAGTCCCTCGTCGGCCGAGTGGATCCACCAGGCCAGATCCGCGCCTCCTCCGACACGATACACCGATACATCATGACCCGGTACCAGTGCGGACACCGCACCGATCGTCGCTTCATCCAGCGACGTATAGTACGGCCCGCCGCCGAAACCGTCGGTGATGAAATGGCCCTCGGTCACCATCGCATAGTTCACCGCCGCCCCGGCGTAGAGGTTGTCGTAGTGCACCATTGCCATCGCACCGACGACACCGCCTTCGATGCCCGAGTGATCGCACTGCCCCATCTGCGCCGCCTGAATCCCCCACTCCGTATGCCAGCGCGGCGAAAAGACCCAGTCTCCGGACGCTTCGGCATATCCGAGATCGAACAGCCTGTCGGCATGGTAATACCAAAATCCCGCACCGAGCGTATCCGAATCGCCGTATTCCGCTCCCAGCACCGCCATACCGTCGGAATATTCCGCAAAACGTTTGAAACCGCTCTGGTTGCCGCTGTCGTCTGTCGAATCGAATCCCGCCCAGCGCGTCAGGTACATCGCATGAAAGACGGCCGTATCATTGACGGTATATGAAAGTGCGGCACCCTCGAACGTATTGGGTGCCATACGGATATCGTCGGGATCGGCATAGGGCGTCTCGATCTTCATCCGGCCCGCACGAAGTGAAAAATCACCCTGCTGCACATCCAGTTGCGCTTCCGAAAGATAGGTAAACGAGGATGTGCCGTCGTACAGTTCCGTATTGAGAATCGTATCGCTGGAAGGGTTGATCCCCCAGAAGCGCTGCGATGTCGTCATATTCATCTTCAGGCACACTCCTTTGTACCGGGGTGTCATAATCCCCATAAATCCGCCGACGGCGGTCGCCGTAGTTTCGGACCGGTGAAAACGTTCGTCAATCCAGAGCGAACGCAGGTTCAGATTGATTTCGCTTTGATCCAGCCATCGGCCCGTCGCCGTCTTTCCTTCCGGCATCGCACTGTAACGTCCCGCCTGATTGGAATGAAACCAGCCTGCTTCCGAAACCGGCTGTTTTTCATCCGCCGGCATGACGGTCGAAAGCAGCAGCAACGGCAATATTCTTTTCAACATCTATAAGTCACCTTTATATATTGATAATAAATATCATTTTACTGCCGGCAGTATACAGCGGGTCTTCTTAAATGAATATAATAATACTTATCATTTTTAGCTTTTTTGCCGCTTTGCTATAATATGGCCGATCCATTTTCAACTTCAAGGAAAACAATGCAGTTTCTCTACCGCGCCGAAAATCATTTCAATCTTGCGAACCTTTTTACGATGGTCAATATCGCCAGCGGCCTGATCGCCGTCTATTTCATCAGTCAGAACAACTTTTTCAACGCCATCATCTTCGCCTGGATCGGCGGCGCGTTCGATATCTTCGACGGCAAGATCGCCCGGAAGTACGGCCTTTCCAACGCATTCGGCATTCAGCTCGACTCGTTTGCGGACTTCCTCTCTTTCGTCCTCGTACCCGTCTTTTTGATCTTTCAGGCCGTCTATGCCGATCTTCAGGGAGTGCCGCTCCTCCTCGCCGCCGCCGTGAGCATCTATTACGTCATCAGCGGCCTGCGCCGCCTGATCCAGTTCAATATCGACGCCGAAGAGGGCGAAGTGTCGAAATTCTTCACCGGCGTCCCCACGCCGCTGGGCGCCATCTTGCTCTGGCTGGTCTACCTTGCAAGCGCCTACGGTATTGTCGGCACCTTTGTCGTGATGGGGATGATGCTGCTGATCGGATGGCTGCTCAACTCGAAAGTGAAAGTGCCGCATCCGTAGGCGGAGGAGCCGGGGTGGATGATGGATGATGGATGATGGATGATGGATGATGGATGATAGCGTGAGCCAATCAAGCTGAAAGACTCCTCAATAAAAACCAAAACACTTGCGACTGAAAACTTGCGGCTCCCTCAATAGATCGTCTCTTTAAGCATATCCGTGTACATAATGACATAAAGCGCGGCAATCTGCAAGGCGACGATCAGCCAGTATATCCGGACAAATGAACGCTTGGAGACCTTGTGGCGAAAAAACGACTGCGCTGCGAGTGCCGCGGGCGAGCCGCCGATAAGTGCAAAAAGATACAACGTCGCTTCGCGTACACGGTTCCGTTTCAGCAGCGCGGCCGCCTTGTCCGCACCGAAAAGCAAAAACGTGACGATATTGACGGCGACCAGCCAGGCCACGAGTATATTCAGGTGCAGCCGCAGCCGCAAGAACATAACCAGAACCCCGCTTAAAATCGCGGCGATCCAGAACCAGGGAATCCTCACGATCTCTCCTGTTTGAAACGGCAGGTCCCGACCGTCACGACCTTGCCGTGCTTAGTCGCTTCAAGAATGTACTCCAGTACACCCGCCGGATCGGCGTCTCCCGCCTCTTCCCGGACAATGCGCAGGGCATCCTTTCTGTTCGTCGGCACCCAGCGCTTTTCCGTTATGTATTGCGTTAAAAGTTGCATGCGATATAATACAACAACTTCACATAGGAGTCCGATAAACTCCGTAAGTCAGAGGAATTGCCATGGCAACCGATACCCTGAAAAACCTGACACTGCTGTATGTCGAGGAC
>JALWNV010000262.1:0-1578 GCA_027083665.1 Helicobacteraceae bacterium | reverse complement strand
GTCGAGGACGACGAAGAGGTGCGGCGCAATGCCGTCGAGTACCTCTCCCGTCTGTGCAAAAAGGTATTCGAAGCCGAAAACGGCAAGGACGCCATCCGGGTCTGGCGCGAGCAAAAACCCGATATCATCATCGCCGATATCAGTATGCCGCGCCTCAACGGTCTGGATATGGCCCAGTATATCCGTACCCACGACCCCGATGTCCAAATCATCATCGCCACAGCCTATACCGACACGGACTATCTGATGCAGGCCGTCGAACTGCAGCTGGTGAAGTATCTCGTCAAGCCCATCACCAAAGAGAAGCTGATGGCCGCACTTGAAAAATCGGTCCGACAGATCGAGGATAAGAGTAAATTCGCACTGCCGTTGTCAAAAGAGTGCAGTTTCAACGCCTATACCAGCAGTGTCATATGCAGTGACACAGAGACCCATCTGACCAGAAACGAAACGCTCTTCCTCTCGCTGCTCGCCCGTCATCACACCCGCGTCGTGCATTACAAAGAGATCGAGAATGCCGTCTGGCCCGACGGAGGTATGAGCCAGGACGCCATCCGTTCCCTCGTCCGGGCCCTGCGGAAAAAACTGCCTGAGGGGGCAATCGAAAACGTCTCCGGGATCGGATACCGCCTGAAAGTCACCGAAAGCTGAAACGCTACTTTTTCCGATGGCGGCCGCGATAGCGCCGCAGGAGTGTGAAGCGCCGATAGTAGAACCATCCGGCGCGCAGCGGACCGTAAAGAAGGTAGAGCGTAAAGAGCAGTGCGAATCCCTCGATAGGATAGAGAAAGATCACCGAAGCGATCCCCAGCAGGATAATCAGGAAGCGTTTGACATGCATCACCTCCATATTGACTTTCTTGAAACTGGGATAGCGGATATTGCTCACCATCAAAAAAGCCGTCATCACCGATGCAGCCAATATAAACCATCCGTGCGTCTCGAGTACCGGATACTTCGTATATAGCAGCACCAGAACTGACGTAAAAGCGGCTGCGGTGGGAATCGGAACCCCGATGAAAACCGACGGTTCTATCTGCGAAGTCATCACATTGAAACGCGCGAGTCGGATGGCGCCGAAGACCACGAAAATGGCACTGACAAGTATGCCGAGTCGGCCGTAGCCATGCCCGACATAGAGGTAGGTCAGCAGTGCGGGCGCCGTGCCGAAAGCGATGATATCGGCGAGCGAATCGAACTCGACACCGAAACGGCTGCAGGTATTGGTCAATCGGGCCACCCGGCCGTCGAGCCCGTCGAAAACGAGGGAGAGGAAAATCATCCATGCCGCGAACTCGAAACGGCCTTCGATCGCCGAAATCATGCTGTAGACCCCGGCAAAAATGCTTGCCGCGGTAAAAAAGTTCGGCAGTAAAAACGCGATCGGCCGCGGATGCCGGTTCATCGCTGCGCTATCTGCCCGAGCAGAGAAGCCCCGCCGAAGATCCGCTCTCCGGTCTTGACACTCAGACGCGTCGACGGCGGCAGACTCAGACGGGTCGTTCCGCGAACCATCACACCGTACCGCCCTCCGGGAAAGGTCGACGCCCACGGCGCGAACGAGTCGCAGACCAGCGG
>JALWNV010000261.1:2735-11300 GCA_027083665.1 Helicobacteraceae bacterium | reverse complement strand
CATCCCGTGAATCTGCATGATGGAGTCGTAGTCGACTTCCGGGAAGATCAACTGCTCGTTCAGACCGAAGTTGTAGTTACCGCGCCCGTCAAATCCGTTGCGCGGGACACCGCGGAAGTCTTTCACACGCGGCAGCGCGATCGAGATGAGCTTGTCCATGAACGTATACATGTTTTCACCGCGCAGGGTCACTTTGACACCGACAGGCATTCCCTCGCGTACTTTGAAGCCCGCGACGGACTTGCGCGCGTCGACGACAGTCGCATGCTGTCCGGCGATGACGCTGATTGTATCCTGGATATTCTGGATGAGTTTGTTGTCTTTCATCGCAAAACCGGTACCGACGGAAATGACGATCTTTTCCATTGCAGGAATCTGCATCGGGTTTTTGATCCCGAGCTTGCTCTGCAACTCCGGCTTGAGTGCGAGATATTTGTCTTTCATACGTGCCATGAATTACGCCTCCACTTTGCGGACATTGGATGCGTCGATCGGCATCTCTTTGTTTACGAATCCGCCCTTGGGGTTCTCTTCGGTAGGCTTGACCGCTTTTTTCACGACCTTGCAACCTTTGACGATAACCTTGTTCTCTTTGGGCATGACCGCGAGAACCTCTGCCTTGGTGCCTTTGTCGTCACCGGCAATGATCTCGACCATGTCGCCTTTTTTGAATTTAAACTTTGCCATTAAACAACCTCCGGAGCCAGAGACACGATCTTCATGAAACCCGCGTAGCGGACTTCACGGCTGACAGGGCCGAAGATACGTGTGCCGATGGGCTCTTTTTTTTTTTTTATGATCACGGCGGCGTTGTCGTCGAAGCGGATCAGCGATCCGTTTTCGCGCTGTACCTCTTTTTTCGTACGGACAACGACAGCCTTGACGACCTGTCCTTTTTTAACCTTGCCGGTCGGTGCCGCTTTCTTGACCGAAGCGACGATGATGTCGCCCACGGAAGCGTAACGGCGCTTGGAACCGCCCAGAACCTTGATACACATGATCTCTTTCGCACCCGTGTTGTCCGCAACGTTCAAACGTGTAAAACTCTGGATCATGACTGGGCTCCTACGACGCTTTTAAGCGTGAACGACTTGGTCTTCGAGAGCGGACGGCATTCGACCGCGATCACTTCGTCACCGACGTTGAGCGTGTTGTTCTCGTCATGTACGAGGTACTTCTTGAAACGCTTGACTGTTTTATGGTAGCGCGGGTGCATCACGCGGCGCTCGACGAGAACCGTCGCGGTCTTGTCACCGGCTTTCTTTACGACTACACCCTGAATTTCACGTTTAGACATTCGGGTCTCCTTACTTCGCTGCGCTGAGCGCAGTGTTGATACGTGCAATGTCTTTTTTCACGTTGCGAAGCTCGCTCGTGTTCTGCAGTTGCATCGTTTTTTGCTTCAATTTCAGCGTGAAGAGCTCGGTCTTCTTTTCTTTGAGCATCGCGCTCAGTTCCGCTGGAGTCTTCTCAGCCAAATCAGTATATTTCATTGTCCATCTCCGCCGTTACAATTTTTGTTTTGAATGGCAGTTTGTGCATCGCGAGCAGAAGCGCTTCACGTGCCAGGGACTCTTCAACACCACCCATCTCGAAGATGATACGACCCGGCTTGATATTCATCACCCACTGGTCGATCGCACCTTTACCTTTACCCATACGTACTTCAAGCGGCTTGGCAGTCAACGGCTTGTCCGGGAACACACGGATCCAGATCTTGCCCTGACGCTTGATGTGACGGGTCGCCGCGATACGCGCCGCTTCGATCTGGCGGGAGTTGATCCGTCCCGCTTCGACCGCTTTGAACGCGATATCACCGAATGCAAGTTTGTAACCTGAACGGGCGTAACCGCGGTTGCGCCCTTTCATGTACTTGCGGTATTTCATTCTTTTTGGCATTAACATGATTAATCCGCCTTTCTCGGAGCACGGCTGCGGCGCTCACGCTTTTCTTCTTTGGGTTCGGGCTGGATCCCTTTTGAAAGGACTTCACCTTTGAAAATCCAGACCTTGATACCGATAATCCCGTACGTCGTATGCGCTTCGGCGAAACCGTAATCGATTTTCGCACGCAGCGTATGCAGGGGAACGCGTCCTTCGCGGTACCATTCGGTCCGTGCCATCTCGGCACCGCCGAGACGGCCGGCGACCGCGATACGGACACCTTTGGCACCGGAGCGCAGGGCGTTTTGCATCACTTTTTTCATCGCACGGCGGAACGCGATACGGCGCTCAAGCTGCGTCGCAACATTTTCCGCGACGAGCTGCGCGGCGATCATCGCCTTTTTCTCTTCTTTGATGTTGACGGAGATGTCTTTCCCGATCAGCTTCTGAAGATTGTTCTTCAGCTTCTCGATATCCGCACCTTTTTTACCGATGATAATACCGGGACGTGCCGCGACGATCGTCACACGCAGACGCTTGACCGTCCGCTCGATGATAATGTTGTTCACACCCGCGTAGTAGAGTTCCTTCTTGAGGAATGTACGGATTTTGTGGTCTTCGCCCAGATTCGCCGGAGCGTTTTTGAAATTCGGATACCAGCGGGATTCCCAGTTACGGTTGATGCCCAGGCGGAATCCGATCGGATTAACTTTCTGACCCATAGTTATTTACCCTCTACTTCTACTAAGATGTGTGCTGTCGGTTTGCGGATGCCCGACGCCATACCGCGCGCACGCGGACGGAAACGCTTCAGGACCGGACCGTTGTCGACACGGCAGGACGTGATCACACAGTCTTCGGCATCGTTGCCGCTGTTGGCGACGGCGGACGCGACGACTTTGGAAATGATCTTGGCCGCCTTGTTCGGTGTGAATTCCAGGGCTGCGAGCGCCTCTTCGGCGTTCATGCCCTGGATCTCGCGGGCGATCAGACGGGATTTTGTCGGAGAGACACGGATAAATTTCAACAATGCTCTTGCCATCTTATCCCACCTTCTTTTGAACGGAGCCTTTGTGGCCCTTGAATGTACGTGTCGGAGCAAATTCGCCGAGCTTGTAGCCTACATGGTTTTCGGTGACATAAACCGGAACGAACTGGCGTCCGTTGTGTACGTTGAATGTCAGGCCGATCATCTCCGGCATGACCACGCTGCGGCGCGACCATGTCTTGATAGGCTTATTGCTCTTCGCTTCTTTGGCTGCGAGCACTTTTTTCATCAAATGGTCGTCTACGAACGGACCTTTTTTTACTGAACGTGCCATCGATTAACCTTTCTTACGACGAGAGATAATCAGCTTATCGCTCGCTTTCTTACGACGAGTTTTAGCACCCTTAGTCGGTTTACCCCATGGAGTAACCGGGTGACGACCTGAGTTTGTCTTACCTTCACCACCGCCGTGCGGGTGGTCGATCGGGTTCATAGCCGAACCGCGTGTCTGAGGGCGGATACCCATATGGCGTGTCCGGCCCGCTTTGGCGAAAACGATGTTGCTGTACTCTTCGTTGCCGACCGTGCCGACAGTCGCCATGCACTCACCGAGAACGTAGCGCATCTCGCCGGAAGGAAGGCGGACGGAAACATACTTGCCGTCACGCCCCATGATCTGCGCGCTGCCGCCGGCGGAGCGGACCATCTGGCCGCCTTTTCCGGGCTTGAGCTCGATATTGTGGATCAGGGTACCGACCGGAATATTCTTGAGTTTCATCGCATTGCCGGGTTTGATATCCAGGCCCTCTTCCGCCGCGACGACCTTGTCGCCGACACTGAGGCCTTTGGGCTGAAGAATGTACCGCTTCTCTCCGTCAGCATAATTGATCAGCGCGATACGGCAGTTGCGGTACGGATCGTACTCGATCGTCGCAACGGTACCGACAACGCCGAATTTGTTGCGCTTGAAGTCGATGATGCGGTAGAGCTTCTTCGCACCCGCCTGCTTATGGCGTGATGTGATACGTCCGTTGTTGTTGCGGCCTGCATGTGCCGGCAGCTTTTTCAACAAAGACCGGACGGAAGCTTTCGCTGTAATATCCGACGAGTCGATGTTCGTATAGAAACGGCGACTCGGTGTGATAGGTCTATAGGTTTTGATTGCCATTGTTACACCGCCAACGATTCGATTGCTGCGCCTTCGGGCAGTTTGACGTAGAACTTCTTGTAGTCGTTCTGCTTGCCCATGACACCGCGGAAGCGCTTTGTCTTTCCGCTTTGGTTCAGCGAGTTGATCCGTGTCGGAACGACACCGAAATACTCGCGGAACACCTCTTTGAGACCGGTCTTGGTCATGCGCGGAGACGTCTGTACCACTACAACGCCGTCTTCTTGCAGACCGAGAGTCTTCTCAGTGTATACGATAGATTTAATATCTGTAATATCAGCCATCTTAGCTCTCTTTACTCAGATTTTCCCATACCGCTTTCTCGATCACGACCGCACGGTATGCTGATGCCAAAAACGCATTCAGTTCGTTCTCTTCAATCAGGTAAGTTGACTGAATGTTACGGAATGCCAAAAAGGTTTTCTCATCGATGATCGACTTGACGAACAGCGCATCGCGCACACCGAGTTTGTCGAACATTGCCTTGGCATCTTTCGTCTTGCCCGAAGCGATCTCAATGCTGTCGACGATAAAGAGTTTCCCCTCTTTCGCCAGAGCGTCGAGCGCGAAGTTCAGTGCAAGCTTTTTCTGCTTCTTGTTGATCTTCTGATCGTAGTTGCGGCCCGTGTTCGGACCGTGAACCACCGCACCGCCGACCCAGATCGGAGAACGGCGCGAACCGGCACGCGCACCGCCGCGGCCTTTTTGCGCCCAGGGCTTTTTACCGCCGCCGCGCACCTGAGAGCGGGTCTTGGCAGACGCCGTATCCGCGCGCAGACCCGCCTGGTACGACTTGACGTACAGATAGAGGTTGTGCGGGTTGATACCCGAAAAGCTTTCCGGAAGCGCAAGCTCGGACGCTTTTTCAAAATTTTCATTCAATACGATCGCGCTCATTATTTAACAACCTTTACACGACCCAGCGCACCGTTGGCGCCCGGAATGGATCCGGCAACGACAAGAATGCCGTTCTCTGCGTCGTAAGAAATGACTTTATTTTTCACGGTAGTTTTGACGTTACCGTACTGTCCGGCCATCTTGCGGCCTTTCATAACGCGGCCCGGCCACTCACAGTTACCGATGGAACCGCCGGCGCGGTGAAAACGCGAACCGTGTGCACCCGGACCCCCGGCGAAGTTCCAGCGCTTCATAACACCGCTGAACCCGCGGCCTTTGGTCGTGAACGAACTTTTGACGACCTGTGCTTCGCCGAGTGCGCTCGTGTCGAGATCACCCGCTTCCGTATTCGCGACACTGAGTGTCACGAAACGGTTGAAGTCTTCGGGCAGCGAATATTTTTTCTGCTGTCCCTGGATCGCCTTGTCCATTTTTTTGCCGTCGCTGTAAGCGACGATGGCGCGGCCGTCGTTCACTTCGCAGACTTTGGCTTCTTTGACTTTCAAAAGCGTCACCGGAGTACTCGGAACGGTAATTGTACGGCTCATGCCGATCTTTTCAACAATAAATTCCATTGTCATACTCCTTATTTATCCATCGAGCGGACTTCTACATCCACTTCCGGCGCCAGATCGAGTTTCATCAGCGAATCCACCGTGTCCGGGGTTGCTGAAACGATGTCAATCAGACGGGCATGCATACGGATCTCGAACTGCTCACGGCTGTCTTTGTTGACGTGAACGGACTTGAGCACCGTATATTTGCGGATCTTGGTCGGCAAAGGGATCGGTCCGCGGATTTCCGCACCCGTACGCTTTACGGCTTCTACAATTGAACTGACCGAACGATCCAGCACGCGGTGGTCGTACGCTCTTAGTTTCAAACGAATCTTTTCCATATTTTTTCCTTATAAAGAACTCGTCGGATCGTGCCCGACTATATTAAAGGGAGCGGAATTATACTGAGTTCAAAGGAACGATTCAAGGGTTTCAGGGGCCTTTTGGCGAATTTACGGTAAATTTATTTCCTTTTAAAAAGGAAGTGTTACAAAAAAGGATGCAAAGTGACCGACCTGCTCGAAAAATTTTACCGTCAGGATCTGCACACCGTCGCGTATCAGGAACGCAAATTCGTACCTCCGCCGCACTCTTTCGTACTCTGCGGTGTGACACTCAGCGGAAAAACCGCCCTGATCAAGCGCTATTTGCTCCAAAAACGCAAAAGCACCTATCTCTATATAGATTGCAGCGATATCCGTATCGATCCGGCCGCTTTCAACAAGCATATCGGTGATTTCTGCCTTGAAAACGCGATCGGGATCATTGTACTCGACAACTATACATCGGAATTTTCCGTTCCCGACGCGAAACAGGTCATTCTTGTCACCCGCACACCGATGCACGTGCCGCCTTTCAAACAATACACGCTCTTTCCTCTCGATTTTGAAGAGTTCCTCGCTTATGAGCGCCGCTACGACGAAAGCGCCCTAAACGATTTCCTGCAGCTCGGCGGTTTCGCAGTCTTGCATAAAACACCGGCGGAAGAACGTGCACTCGTACTGCAGCGCAGCCTTTCGCTGGCACTCAGCGAGACGGAGTTCGACGTCATGGTTCTCGCCGCACGCCTGCATACGCAGAAGGTCTCGGCGTTCATGCTCTATGAACGTTTGCGTTCGCAGCGCAAAATCTCCAAAGATATGCTCTACCGAAGCTATGAAAGCCTGATCTCGCAGGGCTATCTGTATACCCTCGCCAAATACGGTCATCCGCGGGCGGTCAAAAAACTCTACCTGTGCGATATCGCCCTGAGAAACGCCCTGCACTTTCAAAAACATTTCGGACGCCTGTTCGAAAACCTTGTGCTGAGCGAACTCGTCAAACATTACGGCGAGATCTTTTACGGTGAGCAGGTCGACTTCTACCTTCACGAAAGCAACCGCGTCGTTCTTTGTATGCCTTTTAGCACACGCGATATTCTCTTCAAAAGAATCGAAAACATCGAGGCGTTCATCGTCACACACGGTGTCAAGAAGGTCGATGTCATCACGATGAGCAGCGAAGCGCATCTGCAGCACCCCTTCGTCGAAGTCGAGATGATTCCTTTTTCGGCCTGGGCACTGAGCGAAGGGGAATAAGAACACACGCATCCGGGCAGACGTCACTCATCCCCGGCAGCGGTCCGGCGGGATGACGAAACAACTGGTTCCGATATCGAAAAACCGAAATCTTCACAGGAAAGTTTCAGCCGAATATTGCAAGACTTTTATATGAAATTATGCGGTATAGACGAAGCCGGCCGCGGTCCCATCGCCGGGCCGCTGGTCATGGCCGGTGTGATACTCGAACAGCCTATCGACGGATTGGACGACTCCAAAGCGCTGTCGGAAAAAAAACGCGAAATACTCTATGACAAAATTATTCGAAGCAGCCGATGGCATGTCGTACGTTTTTCGGCGCGACAGATTGACGACGACGGCATCTCCGCCTGTCTCGCGGCGGGACTGCGGCAGATCATGGATGCGATCGGCGAGGCGGATTTCCTCTTCGACGGCAATACGGCGTTCGGAGTGAAGGGGTTGAGGACTATGGTCAAAGCCGATGCCGGGATTCCCGAAGTCAGTGCGGCTTCCATCCTCGCCAAGGTGACGCGTGACCGGGAGATGACCGCCATGCACAGCCGCTATCCCCGGTACGGCTTCGACGGGCACAAAGGCTACGGGACCAAAGCCCATATCGAAGCAATCAAGCAATACGGCTACTGCGACATCCACCGAAAAAGCTTCCGGCTCAAAGCGCTACAGCCGACGCTTTTTTAAATCAGGGACACCTAAAAACATTACACAAGGGAGAAAGACAAAGCCGCGGCGGGCTTCGTGTGCAGAATCAGACGGAGACTCTTCGGCGTACAAGCATCAAAGAAGCTGCCGCCAGCAGCAAAGAGAACAGGGCTTTTGCTCCGGCAGAGAGCGGGACGGCGACGCTGTCCGCCTGCGGGGCCGGAGCGGCGCTTCCGCCGGCTTCATGCGCCATCTTCTCTTTGATCGCTGCCGTATAGCTGTTGAAATCCGGCGCGATAACGACAAAGCCGTCGTTTGGGATCGTACTCGCCGGCTGCGGACGGACGATCTGTTTCAGCTGGTCTTCATCGACACCGTCTCCCGTTCCGATGGCATTGATCACATCCACCCCGTCCGCGACGGCACCGTCCGCCGCGGCAATCGTGTCCGTCAGACTGTTGGGCTGGCCGTCCGTACTCAGGTCGATAATCTGCTTCGAAGCCGCATCGGCAAGGTCCAGCTGGGAAGCACAGGTTTCGATGGCGGCAACCATATTTGTCCCGCCGCCCGAATAGACGATATTTCGTATCTGTGCAGCCACATTCGCGGCGGTGGCGCTGCTGTCGATCACCGTCCGGCTGACTTCTACCGTCGAACCGCTGGCAAACTGCACAACCGAAATCGCGACCGTACCGTCTTGCGGAACAACCGTCGGATCTTCGATCTGATCGGCGGTCGCATTTTTCTGGATCGAGAAGTTGCTCGACCCCATACTTCCCGATCCGTCGAGTGCGATACACAAATCACGTTCAACGCCGCCGGTCACTGCCTGCGCCGCATGCAAAACTCCCG
>JALWNV010000261.1:0-2725 GCA_027083665.1 Helicobacteraceae bacterium | reverse complement strand
TTTTATATTTTATCTACTGTCGGACTGCTTAATCGGGATTCGAGCTTGCACGGGCTTTTTGCATGAAGTCGCGATACTGTCCTTCGATATGTTCAAATGCCAGCGGTTCGCCGATATGGATATGCACCTCATAAGGCTCTTTGAACGGCGATGCCCTGTACACCTCCTCCAGCCGGTCGTCGATAAAAATCGGAACGATCCGCATCTTGTTGGCCTTGGCGATCTTTTCCGCACCGGACTGAAAAGGGGCGATCCCTTCGCCCCCGTAGCGTTCGCCCTCGGGGAACATATAGAGATTGAGTTCCGGCGCTTCGCTGAAGATATGCTTGATCTTCTTGAAAAACGCCAGCATCCCTTTTCTGGCTTTGAGATCGACCGCGATACAACCGCTGTATTCGAAAAACTTGCCGTAGATCTTGCTGTCGAGCAGGGTCTGCTTGGCGATCCACATCCCCGCTTTCTCTTTCGAAGAAAGCAGCGCCTCGATGCAGATAATGTCGAGCAGGCTGCGGTGATTTGAGATATAGAGCACACGGTTGAAGTCCGGAATCCCGCCGTGAAGCACCGGCACAATATTCAGGTACGACAGCACACTGCGCGAATAGTTCTGCCGCTCCCTGGAGAGCGCGTAATATTTATCGTGAACGGAGAGACTCTCGTCGAGATAGATATCACGGTAGATCGGAATGTACTTTTTTCCCAGTCGGATCATATAGATATATTTGCGAAGATTCTTGAACATGGAGTGTATTATAGCAGGTATTGCCGGAGACTCGCCTCAGGTTAGTCGACGGCCAGTCAGCGAGTTGAGTCTCCGACGAGAAATCAGAAATGATGATAACTTTAAAAGGTAAATCAATTTCCAATTCCCATTTACACTAAAGAGTATAGATCAAAAAGATGTGGGAAAAGTGGCTGAAACGGCGCAATTGGCTATAATGGTTCCATGCTTACCGCACGAAAGGAATGACAAATGAAACGCACACTGTTTCCCCTGATTACCACATTGGCGATATCGCTGTATGCGGGCGATTTCCAGGTGATGTTCGAAACGACCTCCTGTACCGGTGAAACCGGATTCGCCGCGGCAAAGGTCGAAGACATCTATAAAGTAGAGAACGCCGCCTGCACCGCGCCGGGGAATCCGGGCGAAAAACTGAAAAAAATCCTGATAAAAAACGCCGGAGGAAGTTACGACACCTTCACCCTTACCGCTTCGGAGGCCAAAAATGTCATCGGCGATATGAAAGCCTATATGAAAGCACGCCTGAAAAACCTCGAAAATGCCAATACCCTGATCATCACAAAGTGACGATCAATCCTAATTGGCCGGGAAGACTGTCATCCCTTTGGCGATCTTGTCACCGCCGGAGACGGGTTTGAGATAGGAGATCTTCTCCTTGACCTTGATGACTTTGGCCGTCGCGACCGGCGTCATCTCCGAATCAAGCACCTCTCCCGTATCGGGATCGACCAGTTCCTCGACCTCGCCGATCTTGAACATTTTGCCGACACTGACGCCTTCTCGCTCGCCGCGGTTCATGATCACCTTGTCACCTTTGACCAGGATAACCGTCCCTTCCCACGGAATGCTGTCAAGCTGTTTGACCATGAACGCCAATGCCTTGCCGACGGCATTTTCCGCCGCTTCCATGACGTTGTCTTTGTCCTCCCCGCCGAACATTCCGGTCAGGCCGCCCAGCTCCGAACCGTAATAGCCCAGTTTGTATCCGCGCTTGCCGGACTCGCCGACCACACTTTTTGACGCCACGACCTGTCCCGTTTCGCTGTCAATGATGTAGATCGTGAAGTTGATCTCGGCCGAACCGGTATCACCTCCGACATGGATCCCCATAAAATTCAGGCCGCCCTCTTTGCTTCCGGTCTCCTGCACGTTGGTGATCGAACCGCGTACCAGCAGCTGCGCCGGCGTCATCCGGCCCATTTTCGGTTTTTTCTTGCCTCCGGCGGTACGGCCGCCTGCGGCGAAATCCTGCTCCTCCATCGCTGCTTTCCGCATCTCGTCGTCCCCAAGCGTGATAAACCATCCCGATTTGTTCAGCATATCGGTCATCACCGTTTTCATCCCGTCGCCGATAGACCATTTTCCGCTCCATCCCGCTTCGTTTTTGAACGTCTTCACCATGACAGAGTATTTCAGCGCCCCTTTCGGCGGTGCCGGAATCTCGTTCTCTTCCGCCCACAGCGACGATGTCTGCATCACCATAACCGTGACAGCACCGATCAGTAATCCTTTGAATATTTTCATTTCCCGCTCCTTGGTTGTTCTTATAGGTAGAATAGCTAATATTTGTTAAGATGATTCTTTCAGTGTGTTCTGCAATGACGTTCGGATATAATCACATTCATGAAACCTGTCGAACATATCAAAAACGCCCTCAGCGACCTCGATGCCGAAGTGCAGTCGATCCTGACGAATATGAAACTCAACCTGACTCAAAAAGACAACGCGATGCTGCCGCTGCTGCAGCAGCAAAAAGTCCTCAAACAGACCCTCGAAGACCTCGAATACCTCGAAGCGCATCCGCCGACACCGAACCAGCCCTGCGGCATATCGAAGTATCGGGAGGATAATTGAGGGAAGCGGGAAGCGGGAAGCGGGAAGCGGGAAGCGGAGCGTGTCAATTCAATACTTTAGCACTACTGAAACACAGTTTCCACCCCTTCCCGCTTTCCTCTTTCCCCTTCACCCCCTCTCATCCTC
>JALWNV010000260.1 GCA_027083665.1 Helicobacteraceae bacterium | reverse complement strand
TTTCCGGGCATCCGCGACGACCGCGGCGATACGTTCGTCCGTATCCGTCGGGGCGACGAAACCGATATTGGCGATGCCGTGTTTTTCAAAATCGTCGGCATATCCCAGCGCCTCTTCGTGCGGAACATCGGGGATGATCAGTCCGCTCACCCCCAGATCGTTCGCTTCGCGCAGGACATTTTGCATACCGAACTGATAAAACGGGTTGAAATAGCCCATCCACAGCGTGTCGACCCTCGGCGCCACCGCACGCGAAACATCGAGGACGTCCCGGAAACGAAACCCGTTTTCCAGCGCCAGGTGGTTTGCCGCCTCGATCACAGGACCGTCCGCCACCGGATCGGAAAAAGGGATACCCAGTTCGAGTGAATCCACGCCGTTCTCGCCCAGCGCGAGTGCCAGGTCGATGGTAAAATCCTTGTCCGGATAGCCGGTGGTGATATAGCCTACGAGTCTCTTTTGCATAACGAACCTTGCAATCTTTAGGGCACCTCGTGCCTTTAGGCGCAATTGTAGCATTTTTGGATAAAATCGCTCTCAATTACAAGAGGAAAAAGACGATGCCGAAAAAACTGACCGTTACCACGATACAGCAGGCCAAAGGCACTGCGCCGCTGACGATGATCACCGCCTACGACGCCCTTTTCGCCCGGCTGTTCGACCCTGTCGCCGACATGATCCTCGTCGGCGATTCGCTCAATATGACGTTTGCCGGCAAAGCCGACACGCTCAGTGCGACGATAGATCAGATGCTCTACCATACGCAGGCCGTCTGCAGCGGCGCCCCCGGTACGTTCGTCATCTGCGATATGCCGTTCGGTACCTATACCGACAAAACGACGGCTCTGGACAACGCCGTACGGGTCTACCGCGAAACCCCCGCCGATGCGGTCAAGATCGAAGGCGGCAGTGACAAGGCCCCCATCATCAGACACCTGACATCGCACGGCATCGCCGTCTGCGGTCATATCGGGCTCCTGCCGCAGGCCGTACGCGGCGAAGGCGGCTACAAAATCAAGGGCAAGGATGAACGAAGCGCCCTGCAGCTTATCGACGACGCCGCCGCCATCGAAGAGGCGGGCGCGTTCTGTCTCGTCATCGAAGGGGTCAAGGCCGACGTCGCGGCCCGGGTCACCGAAGCTGTCGATATCCCCGTGATCGGGATCGGCGCCGGCAATGCCGTCGACGGACAGGTGCTGGTCTTTTCGGATATGCTCGGACTCTACGAACCGTTCGTCCCCAAATTCGTCAAACGCTACATGGACGGTGCGGCCCTCGTCAAATCCGCCGTACAGACCTATAAAGAAGAAGTACGGGAACGCACTTTCCCCGCACCGGAGCATACCTACTGATGGAACGTATCGTCGAGATCGAAAAGTTCACGGCCGAGGAGAGCGTCGAGAATACTCTGCGGCCGCAGGGCTGGAACGACTATATCGGTCAGGAGCAGATCAAGAAAAACCTCGGTGTCTTTATCGAAGCGAGCAAAAAACGTGCCGAGGCACTGGACCATACGCTCTTTTACGGCCCTCCGGGGCTGGGGAAAACGACACTGGCACTGATTATCGCCAGCGAGATGGGGACGAACATCAAGGTCACCGCCGCCCCCATGATCGAAAAAAGCGGCGATCTTGCCGCCATCTTGACCAACCTCGACGAGGGCGATATCCTTTTTATCGACGAGATCCACCGGCTTTCACCCGCGGTCGAGGAGATCCTTTACCCCAGTATGGAAGATTTCCGGCTCGATATCATCATCGGCAGCGGTCCGGCGGCACAGACGGTCAAGATCGACCTGCCCCGATTCACCCTGATCGGCGCGACCACCCGTGCCGGGATGCTCTCCAACCCGCTCCGCGACCGTTTCGGCATGAGTTTCCGGATGAACTTCTACAGTCCCGAAGAGCTCGCCCGAATCGTTATTCAGGCTGCCGGGAAGCTGGGCAAACGGATCGAACACGACTCCGCGCTCGAAATCGCCCGGCGTTCGCGCGGCACGCCGCGAATCGCCCTGCGCCTGCTCCGGCGGGTACGGGACTTCTCCGATGTCGCCGACGAAGAGACCATCCGTCACGAACGCACCCTGTTCGCTCTCAACGAGCTGGGCATCAACGACCACGGTTTCGATGAAATGGACCTGCGTCTGCTCGAACTGCTCGTACAGGCCAAAGGGCGTGCGATGGGCCTCAGCACCATCGCGGCGGCCCTGAGCGAAGACGAAGGCACGATCGAGGATGTCCTCGAGCCCTACCTGCTGGCCAACGGCTTTATCGAGCGCACCGCCCGCGGTCGGATCGCCACGCCAAAATGCTACGAGGTCCTTCGTTTCGCCGCGCCGGCCGTACAGCCTACCCTTTTCGAGGCACCATGAAACCGCAGACGATCTTCTTCATTTTGCTTGCGGCGTCGCTGTACTGGATGTATCTGCTCTACCAGCCTTACCTGATGAGCATGCTGATCGCTTCGCTGCTGGCGGTGTCGACCTACGGCATCAAACACAAGATCAAAACCCTGACCGGTTCGACCGCCGCAGGTGCGTCGATCTCCACGCTCCTGCTCGCGGCGCTCTTTTTTGCACCGCTGGGGTATTTTCTGGCGAAGCTCACTATCTACCTGCAGCATTTCGACCCGCAGAAGCTGCAGCACATCACCGCCTACCTTCAAAGCGTCATCGATGACGCTCCCGAGTTT
>JALWNV010000259.1 GCA_027083665.1 Helicobacteraceae bacterium | reverse complement strand
TTCCGGCATCCGTCGTACGCTTTGCGGCCGGTACAGAAAATATGCCGGACAGAAGGGTGTGCTCTTAAAAACGCAGCGAGATCGTTGACCTGCATGTCGGCAAGGTTCGCGTCGCTGGAATTGCCGGACTTTCGCCGGATCGAGGCATAGATATCCCACAGCGCAATGCCTTTGTCGAGTGCGAAGGCGCGACGCGACGCACTGTCCGGCAGACGGACATGAAACAGTGCTTCCATGATCGGCCAGAACTGATTGCGCGGATGAGCGTAGTAGAAATTCCGCTCGAACGACTTGATACTGGGAAACGATCCGAGGATCAGCACTTTTGCATCCGTATCGGCGATCGGATCAAAAGGGTGCCGCAGCCGCACCGGACGCTCAGACCGAATGGTGCATCTTTGCGCTGACTTCGTGATAGGCGGTCTTGAACGACTTGAGAATCCGGTCGACCTTCTCGATATCCGGCGCATTCTGCTCAAGCAGGTTTACGGCTTTGTAGATCAGGCTGAAGCGCCCTTTTCGTGCAAAGAGCCAAAGTTCGAGGTTTTTGCTGACATGAAACGTTTTCATCAAACTCTCGAACGGGACCTGATAGAGGTCGATCAGTGCGGAAAAAATCGCCAGAAGGCGCAGTTCGTCCCTGCGGTGCTCTGGGTTGGCGCTGTGTATGTTCGAAACGATCGTATTCATCAGATCGATCCGCCGCTCGAAAAAAAGCGAGAGTTTTCCTTTGCGGTCGTTCGCATTCATCGCCGACTTGGAGTAGACGATCAGCAATATCCACTTCTCTATCCGCTCCATCCCGACATCCATCACCAGATCGCGAACCGACTGCGATGCGTCGTATTGGCGATCTTCGCAGGAGATGAGATATTGAAACAGCTGGATGCACATTTCGTTGTGGCGTTCGAACTCGCGGGCAAATTCGCTGAACGGGACATTTTTAAGCATTTTGTACAGCCGCGTCACGCCGAAGTGCTTTGGCATCACTTTGTAATGTTTCACCGGCATGGGATGCTTGATGTAGTATCCCTGAAAATATTCGAATCCCATATCCTTGTAGGCGGAAAACTCTTCGAGGGTTTCGATTCGCTGCGCGATCAGGATGTGGCGGTGTTTCAGCGCACTGAGGTTGGCCGCGACAAATTCGCTGTCGCTGGTACGTACGTCGACTTTGAGATAGGTGATAAACGGAAGTACGTTGTCGAAGTCCTTCAATGACGTGCCGGTAAACGCAAAGTTGTCGAGCGCGAAGCGGTACCCTTCTTCAAACAAAAAGCGGATACGGGCGAGTTCGTTCTGTTTGAACGCACCGTGAGCGGTCAGCTCGAAAACGCACTGATCCGCCGGGAGCGCTTCGATGATATCTGTCATCAGAAAATCGGGATGGATATTGAAAAACGCTTTGGCGTCCCCTACCACCCGGCGCCTCCCGATGACGTTGTAGGTGCCGAGAATGACCTGTGTACTCAGCGTCCTGTCGCTCAGATGGGTTTCGACCGCCTCCCCTTCGCTGTCGCGTTGGAAAAGCTCATAGGCGAAAACGGTATTGTTGGCGTCGATGATCGGTTGACGCGCGATTTGAACAAATGCAGACATGGCGCTCCTTCTTTCCCTATTCTATACCATATTGAATTGCAATCAGCTTTACCGGGCGGCAACAGTATTTGCTCATTTCAGTTCCGGTGCGTAGGGAATAGGATCGTCCGCACCGGCGAGCTCGAAACCTTTGAGCCGCAGCCGGCAGCTGTCGCAGACGCCGCAGGCGGCCTCTTCGCTCTGATAGCAGCTCCATGTCAGTTCCAGCGGCACCCCGTACTTCACCGCTTCGGCGACGATCTGCTCTTTTTTCAGATGCACCAGCGGCATCGCGACAGTAATGTCCGTTTCGTCGCGGGTCCCGAGATTGATGGCGCGCTGCATCGCCTCGATATAGGCTTCGCGGCAGTCGGGATAGCCGCTCGAGTCCTCTTCGACGACCCCGATACCGATGACGCAAGCCCCCTCTTTTTCCGCGACGGCGGCGGCGATACTGAGGAAAATGCCGTTGCGAAAAGGCACGTAGGTCACGGGAACTCCCGCTTCGATGCCGCCGGTAGGCACCTCGATGCTCCTGTCCGTCAGTGCCGATGCGCCGATGGCGGCGAAAAAGTCCAGATCGATCTCGTAGGTCTTTTCGACCCCCAGTGCCGCGGTGATCTTCCGAAAGCACGAAAGCTCCTTGCGCACCGTACGCTGGTCGTAATTGAAATGGACGGCGACGATCCCGTACCCCTGCGACCTGAGCATATACGCCGCGAGTGTCGAGTCCATCCCCCCGCTCATGATGCAAACCGCTTTTTTCGACATGGAGACTCCTTTTGCAGGCGAATTATACCTTTTTCATCGTTTCGAGTATCTTGTCCGCGACCCGGAAAGCGTTGGCGTAGATCGTCCAGGTGTACGGAACGCTGCCGCCGGTGGGCATGAAGGAGGCATCCGTCACGTAGAGATTGCCGATGCCGTGCATTTTGCAGTCGGGGTCGAGGACGGAGGTGGCGGGATCGGTACCGAAACGGCAGCCGCCGGCGACGAGGTTCGGCGGCGGGGCGCCGGAAATGTCCGAACGAATCTGCGTCGCGCCCATGCGGCGCAGGACATTTTCGGCTTTTTTTGCGAGAAACCGGCCGACTTCGAGGTCGTGCGGATGGCTGTAG
>JALWNV010000258.1 GCA_027083665.1 Helicobacteraceae bacterium | reverse complement strand
GGTCAGGACATTGCCCGCTTCGTCACGCATCTGCTCGCAGTTGCCGTGATCAGATGTCAGTACCAGCGCATAACCGTCCTGTTTCGCTTTTTCGACGATCCGCCCAAGCTCCCGGTCGACCGCCTCGACCGCTTTAACCGCCGCCTCGAAATTTCCGGTATGGCCCACCATATCGCCGTTGGCGAAATTGACGACGATGAAGTCGTAACCCTCGTCCATCGCCCTGAGTACCGCATCGCCCACGGCGGGCGCACTCATCTCGGGCTGCATGTCGTAGGTTTTGACCTTGGGGCTGGGAATCAGCACCCGCGTCTCGTTCTCGTAGGGCTCGTCGATCCCGCCGTTGAGAAAAAAGGTGACATGGGCATATTTCTCCGTTTCGGCCGTATGCAGCTGACGCAGTCCCTGTTTACTGATCACTTCCGCCAGCGTGTGCTTCGGTGCCTCTTTCGGGAACAGGACCGGATAATCGAAACCCTTGTCATATTCGGTCATCGTCGCGAGATGCCGGACGACGAACGGCCGTTCGAACGCATCGAACGACGCATCCGCCAGTGCCGTCGTGATCTCGCGGACACGGTCGCTTCGGAAGTTGGTCACGAGCACCGCATCGTCTGCTTTCATCCCGTCGTACCCTTCAAACGCCGTCGGCACGATGAATTCGTCGGTAACGCCTTCTTTATAGGAAGCTTCCACATAGGCTTCGGGGGAAAGATCGCTTTTGGGAACGGCATTGACGATGGCATCGTATCCCGCTTTCACCCGTTCCCAGCGGTTGTCGCGATCCATCGTGTAGAAACGCCCGCCGATCGTGGCGATTTTCACCCTCTCTCCCAGAACGTCCCGTACTTTTTCGAGATAATGCGGTGCCGATGTCGGGGAAACGTCCCGTCCGTCGGTAATCAGATGCAGCCACACCTTTTTGCCCGCCGCCTCCGCGATCTTCGCCAGCGCAAGCGTATGGTCGATATGCGAATGCACCCCGCCGTCACTCATCAGCCCGATCAGGTGCAGGGTATCCGAAGAATCCAGCAGCGCCGTCAGGGCCGGGTTCTTCGCCAGCGTCCCCTCGGCAACGGCCAACGATATCTTGACCAGATCCTGATAAAGCACCCGGCCGCTTCCGATCGTCATATGGCCGACTTCGGAGTTGCCCATCTGGCCTTCGGGCAGACCGACACTCAGACCGTACGTATCGATCAGTGCGTGCGGTACCTGCTCGAAAAGCATATCGTAAGTCGGTTTGTTCGCGGCATAAAACGCATTCGCCTCCGTTTTTTGGCAAAACCCTATCCCGTCGGTAATTACCAATATCGTCTTTTGTCCCAAAGGTATCCTTTTAAAGGTGTTCTTGTCTGCAATTATATTAGAATGTCACTTTATATTGCCGCATCTGCCTCCGCGATTAAGGTCGGTGCCGTCAAACGACAACCTCGGTTTTTCAGGAATTCAATGCTTTACTGGCTCTACGAACAGTTTCATATCAATCTTTTACAATACATTTCCGTCCGCGCCGGTTTCGCTTTTTTCATCGCACTGTGCCTGACGATGTTCGCCATGCCGCGGTTTATCCGGTGGGCCCGGCGCACAGCGAGCGTACAGCCTATCAACGACTTCGTGCCTCAGCACCAGGAGAAAGCCAGGACCCCGACGATGGGCGGGGTCATTTTTATCGTCGCCACACTCCTCGCATCACTTGCCGCGGTCCGGCTGGACAACTTCTTCGCACTCGGCGGGATGCTGACACTGGCACTTTTCATGCTGATCGGTTTCAAAGATGACTACGCCAAAATCGCCAAAAAAGAGAATCTCGCCGGTCTTTCGGCACGGACTAAGCTCCTGCTTCAAATCACCGCTTCACTCGCGGCCGGACTCTTCCTCGTCTATGCCGCCGGTCTCGACACGCAATTGTATGTACCGTTCATCAAACATCCCCTTTTCGATATGCACCTCTTCGCGCTGGCATTCTGGACTCTGATCATGGTCTCGGTCTCCAACGCGGTCAACCTCACCGACGGGCTCGACGGGCTGGCGACGGTTCCCTCGATCTTCGCACTGATGACACTGGGAGTCTTCGTCTATGTCATCGGCCATGCCGGACTCAGCGCCTATCTGTATATGCCCAATTTTCCCGCCGGGGAAGCCGCCGTCGTCGCCGCCGCCCTCGTCGGGGCACTGGTCGGGTTTCTGTGGTACAACGCCCATCCCGCGGAGGTCTTCATGGGCGACAGCGGATCGCTGGCGCTTGGCGGCTTTATCGGCTATCTCGGCATCGTCGCCAAAAGCGAACTGCTGCTGCTGCTCATCGGCCTCATTTTCGTGATCGAAACCGTCTCCGTCATCCTTCAGGTCGGCAGTTTCAAACTGCGCCAAAAACGTGTCTTCCTCATGGCGCCCATCCACCATCATTTTGAAATGAAAAACTGGGCGGAAAACAAGGTTATCGTCCGCTTCTGGATCATCGCCATGCTTTCGAATCTACTGGCGCTGATCACGCTGAAAATCCGGTGATTTTTATGGGGAAATCGGGAAGCGGGAAGCGGGAAGCGGCGGAAAATCTCCGGCGGATTTCGCTGTTTGGATACGGGAAGACGACGCGGGCCATCGCGGAGCGCTTCGGGCCTTTTACTTTTTATGACGACAACGTCAACAAGCCTTTTACCGACAAGCAGGGCAACCGTATCCGCCCCTCGGCCGAGTTCGATCCGCACTACAG
>JALWNV010000257.1 GCA_027083665.1 Helicobacteraceae bacterium | reverse complement strand
CGTGCTTAAGCTTTCCGGTGCCTCAGTATGGGCGGTCGGAGCCGGCGGATGTTCCCGGTTTCAGCCGAATGCGAAAAATGCCGCCGGAACCGAAAAGAATGCGGGGGTCGGAACCCCGGCGCGTCTTCCGGAAACGAAAGCACCGCGTGTGGTCGTTGTCGGCGGCGGATGGTCCGGTTTGACGATTGCAAAATATACGAAAAAATATGCACCGAATGCCGAGGTGATTTTGGTGGAACAGCGTAGCGAGTTCATGTCCTGCCCCGTGAGCAATCTCTGGGTGGTCGATGCGATCGAACTCGATTTTTTGATGCATGACTATCTGCAGGCGGCACGGGAAAACAACTATATGTTTTTCAATGCGACCGTTGTCGGCGTCGATAAAGAGAACAAAACGGTACAAACGAGTGACGGCGATATCGCTTATGACTATCTTGTACTGGCGCCGGGGATCGATTATGATTACAGCGGCTGGACGGACGACCCCGAACTCGAACGCCGTCTGAGGACTGAGTATCCTGCCGGTTTCAAACCGGGCTCGGAGCATATCTCGCTGCGCAACAAGGTACTCGATTTTGAAGGAGGGAATTTTATCCTGACGGTTCCCGCAGGCAATTATCGCTGTCTTCCTGCACCCTACGAGCGGGCATGTCTGATTGCAGACTATTTTAAAAAAGAGGATATCGACGGCAAGGTTATTTTAATCGACGAGAATGACGATATTACGATCAAGGCGAGCGGTTTTCATTCCGCGTTCGAGAAGCTTTATGGCGACTACATCGAATATATGTCCGGCACAAAGATAACGCGTTTCGACCTGGACAAAAAAGAGATCACGACGGAATACGACGATGTTATCAAGTTTGAAGATGCCGCGTTTTATCCGCATGTCCGCGGCGGCAAGCTGCTCGAGGTCGCCGGCGTGGCGAAAGACAGCATTTTCAACAAGATGGAAGCCGACATCAATGTGCTGACTTATGAAGTCAACGGTTATCCGGAGATCTACTGCACCGGCGATGTCCGTCCGATGGGCTTCAGCAAATCGGGAAATACGGCTAATACGGAAGGTACCTTTGTCGCCAAGCATATCGCGGCGAAGATCAACGGCAGGGCCGATATTCCGTGGGAATCACCGCTGACAATCTGTTATTCCGCCGTGGCGATGGATCCGATTCTTGCCATCTCCATCAATGCCGGTTATGCTTACGATGCAAAGGAAAAAAGATTTCATTTCGCCAATGTCTATGCCAATGAAACCTGGGATGGCCGGATCGGCATCAACAACGGCCGGGGATTGTTCGAATGGGCCAAGGGAATGTACCGGGATATGTTTAACGCATAGGGTACAGGAGGAAAACCATGCAAAGAAGAAACTTTTTGAAAATTGTCTCCGCGACAGGTGCCATGATCGCGATCGATCCTTCAACCATCGAAAATACGCTTTTCGCCGAAGACGGTTCGCTGTACAAACGTTACGCCAAAGTTCAGCTGGTGGATCCTACGGGAACGCCGATAACGGTGGAAAAGCTTGAGACGGGGGAAAACTATGTATTTAACTATCCGTTCGCCGGCACCTCCTGTCTTCTGGTGGAGCTTCCGGAGAAGGCGGCTGAAAATGTCGAGCTCAAGGATGAATACGGCAACCGGTATATCTGGAAAGGCGGTGCCGGCGCGAATGGGACGATTGTCGCGTACTGCGGTATCTGCCCGCATCAGCTGACACATATCAACAAGGACGAAAGCTTCATTACCTACCGAAACCCGGGAGAGCGTTTCGAAGGCAATATCGTATGCGACGGTCATACGTCCGTTTTTGAGGCTGATCACGGATGCCGGGTGAAATCGGGCAAGGCTCCGCAGCCGCTGGCGTCAATCGTATTGGAAATCGGTGCTGACGATACGTTGTGGGCGGTCGGGGTTCTCGGCCGTGACAAGTTCCATGAGTTTTTCCGTAGTTTCCGCCGCGAACTCAAAGAACAGTTCGGCAGCAAGCGCAGGGCCAAAGCGAAAGTGGTTTCGGTGGCCGAAACGGTTCCGATGCAAGTGTACTGCCGCGAGATCATTCAGCTGTGACCCGCCGGGAGGCGGCCTGTTCCCGGGATGTCTGTTTTTTCCGGACCATCCATTTTTTGAAAGGCTGCAGCGAACTGATGTATTCCGCGATATCATCAAGGTCGCGTGCATCGATGGGGAGTGTGGGCATGGCATTGGCGCTGTAACCGAACTTTCTGTACAGCGAAGAAGGATCTTCGGCATACGCTCTGATCTCTTTTTCTGTCCGGGTATAGGAGACAAGATTGAAGTCGGGTCCCATCGCCCTTCCCCCGTTGACCGTGTGGCAGATGGCGCAGTTGGCGGCATAGGCAGCTTTTCCGTTTTCGATATCGGCAAGCAGTGAGTCTGCTGAGAACAAAAAGAGTGTGCATAAAATCGCTATTTGTTTCATAGGAAATCCTGTGATGAATTTGAGGTACTTTTTAATTAGGAGTAAAAAACTCCTAATTATCTGCGGCGAAATATAGCGTATCGAAAAAGCGGAGACGTTGACGGGAATCAATAACAGGACAATTTTTATCCTGATTCTTTCCGATTGCCGGAAGCCGTGTATCGCGTTTTTGGAGACACCTTTAACCCAAATCAGGAAATAGAAATTCCACCCGAGGCAGTACACGCAAAGAAACTGCACGAAAAGGTGAATCCAAAGCCGACAACTGCAAGTTTTCACTGATGAGATTGAATGCGTTCTGTTT
>JALWNV010000256.1 GCA_027083665.1 Helicobacteraceae bacterium | reverse complement strand
CTATTTTGTACCATCGGCGCTCAAATCGGAATTTGAAGAATTTTTGCAAAAAATTGAAAAAGAAAAAAAGAGGCAATTGCTTGAACGGGTAGCGAAGGCACAGGCGAAAGACCCTATTGCCGAAGGGGATATCGGCGATGGTATTGCATAGAGGTGACATCTGCCTCGTCGATTTCAACCCGGCAAAAGGGGGAGAGATCGGCAAGTTGAGACCGGCGGTTGTAATGAGCGACGGGGAAAGTAATGCCGTCCTTGCCACCGTGATGGTCATTCCGCTATCGACCGTTATCGAACCGGATGCGCTTCCGTATCGCTATACATTGTCCAAACGCCAAAAACTTGAGCAAGACAGTGATGCCTGCATCAATGAGATCCGTTCGCTGTCGAAGTACCGTGTGAAAGCGAAACTTGCCGAATTGTCTGAAAGCGAGTTCGCAGTTATTGCCAATGTGCTTTGGGCACCTCTAAAAACCCTATACGGATCTCAGAGGGCTTTGGAGGCATGAGGTTTTCTCTGTTTTCGGCGCAGGCCTAGCCGTAGCTAAGTCAAGACGGAAACGGAGGAAAGATCGTGCCTCAAAAGCCCTCCCGGAGGGCATTACAGAGAAAGCCACACTCTGCGTTGCTCCTTCTTGACTTGGCTACGGCCAAGCCTTCGAAGCAGCGCCTTGATTGTGACTTTCTCTGTAACGCTGAGACCGCATAGGGTTTTTAGAGGTGCCCCTTTGTGAACTGATTGGACGAAAATGATATGCTGATCTCCTTGTGCACCCTTCATCTCGATCTGCCGCACGCGCATTCGCTCAAAGGGCGCCGCAGCGTGACCAACCGCCTCAAAGAGAAGCTCAAATCGTTCAATGTCTCCGTGATGGACATCAGCGGCGAGTACCCCAAGGAGGCGGATGTCGCTTTTGTTTTCCTCTCGCCCGATGCAAAAGCGGCGGCGCAGTATCGCGAAAAGATCGAGAAGATGATCGAGCGCAATTTTTCGGATTTTATGTGGGAGATGGAGTATGAGGAGCTATAGATGCTGAGAATTTCCAATAACGTCACGCTGGACGAAAACGGGATCGAGTTCGAGGCGATCCGCGCACAGGGGCCCGGCGGACAGAAGGTCAACAAGACTTCGGCGGCGATCCATCTGCGTTTCGATATCGCCGCATCATCCCTGCCGGCGTTTTACAAAGAGCGTCTGCTGGCCAAAAAGGACAGACGCATTACCAAAGACGGTATCATCGTCATCAAGTCCCGACAGCACCGCTCGCAGGAGCAGAATAAAGAAGAAGCGATCGAACGCCTCGCGGAGCTGATCAAAAGTGTCAGTCGTGTCGAGAAGAAACGTATCCCGACCAAACCGAAAAAGTCGGCGCTCATGAAGCGGCTGCAGTCGAAAAAGAAGCATGGACAGAAGAAGAAGCTGCGCGGACGAGTGGAACGGGAGTAGAGGAGCTTTATGCCATCAATCGGACGAACTCTTACCCGCCTTGAGATAAAATACGCCAAAAAACGAAAAGAGCGGATTTGACCTACAACTATCTCAAAACCCTCAAAGCGACCCATCAGAAACTGCGGCTGCTGTGCAGCGACAACTTCGCGATGAGCGTGTCGTTTTTTCATGCCGTATTCGTCGAGGCGCGCCGGACGACAATGGCGCAGTCGGAACTGGTGCGTCATCTCGAGGATTATCTTTTCACGCTCAACGAACGTCAAAGCGGTGCCTTTCCGAAAACGGCGCAGGAGTATCTTAACGACTTCGCCGGCAGCGGCTACCTGCGCAAATACTACGCCGACGCGGACGAACCGCTCTACGATCTGACGCCGCAGACGCAGAAGGCGCTGGAGTGGATCGAGAGCCTGCAAAAGCGCGAATTCGTCGGCAGCCGGTCGCGCTTCAGCCTGATCTTCGATCTGCTCGAGGAGCTGGCGTTCGAGACGGACCTCGACGACGAGGCGCGGATCGCGAAGCTTGAAGCGCAAAAACGCGAGATCGACGCACAGATCGATGCGATCCGCTCCAAAACGGCCCGGCGCTTCGACGAGAGCCGGATCAAGGAGCAGTACATGCAGATCGAGGAGATCGCCCGCAACCTCAAATACGACTTCGCCGAGATCGAGTACAATTTCCGCGACCTCAATACCCGTGCGATGGAGACGATCGCCCTGCGCGAAGATGCCAAAGCGGAGGTGCTGGGGTCGATCTTCGCCATCGAGGACGAGATCCGCGACAGCGACCAGGGCAAAAGTTTTTTCGCGTTCTGGCAGCTGCTGACGGATATGCAGCGCAGCGCGCGGCTGAGCGAACTGATCGAAAAACTTTATGCACTCGAAAGCGTCAACCGCTTCGATCCACAGCGGCGGCTGAAAAACCTCAAGTACGAACTGCTCGGCAGCGGGGAGAAGATCGTCACCGTCACCGGACGGCTGATCGAGCAGCTGCGCCGGTTTATCGATGACCGCGTCTGGGTCGAGAACCGCCGGATTCTGCAGCTGTGCCGCGGTATCGAGAAGCAGGCGCTCGATCTCAGGGAGTCCATGCCCAAATCGCGCCGTTTCACCGTACTGCCGGGAGCGAAAGTCGCTTTGAACTCCATCGCCGACAAGCGGCTCTACCGTCTGCGTACCGAGACCGTTTTTACGCCCCGCATCGAACACCGAACACGCGAGATCGGTGTGGGGAGCTTTCCGCATCCGTGTTAAGGGGACGAGGCGGGACTCGAACGGCGAGTCGAGACGGTGCTGGGGGCGCGGGCGCAGTG
>JALWNV010000255.1 GCA_027083665.1 Helicobacteraceae bacterium | reverse complement strand
CCGTGTTTCTCTTTTTGGCGTTCGGCCGGGCTCATGTTTTTCATCGCTTCGATCTCTGCGGCCGTTTCCGATGCCAGCATGTCGTTTTCGATCATGTACGACACCAGTTCGTGCTCGGGGGCGAGCGCCGTGTAGGTCACCCCGTAGATCGTATCGGGACGAGTCGTATAGACCTCGAAACCCTCGAATTTCCCGCGCAGGAGTTTTTTCGAAAAATCATCCAGCTGCAGCGTGAACTCCAGCCCGCTGCTGCGTCCGATCCAGTTCTCCTGCATCGCCAGTACCTGATTGGGCCACTTGCCCTCAAGCTGCTTCAGATCGTCGATGAGTTCGTCGGCGTAATCGGTGATCTTGAGGTAATACTGGTTCATCTCCTTTTTCACGATCGGCGTATCGCAGCGCCAGCAGCAGCCGTCGACCACCTGCTCATTGGCCAGGACCGTCAGATCATGCGGACACCAGTTGAGGTAGGCCTTTTTGCGGTACAACAGCCCCTTTTCGAACATATCGATGATAAACCCCTGTTCGAACTTCGTATAAAGCGGGTCGGAGGTGGCGAATTCGCGCTCTTTGGAAAACGACAGGCCCAGCGTCGCGAGCTCTTTTCGCATATAGTCGATATTTTCATAGGTCCATTTTTTCGGATGTACCCCGTGTTTGATCGCCGCATTCTCCGCCGGCATCCCGAAACTGTCCCAGCCGATAGGGTGCAGCACGTTCAGGCCCTGCTGGCGATAGCGGCGTGCGAATGCGTCGCCGATCGTATAGTTGCGGACATGCCCCATATGAATGCGACCCGAAGGATAGGGAAACATGCTCAGGACATATTTTTTCGGTTTTTCAAAATCTTCGGCGGGCTCGAAACTGCGCTGCTCGTCCCAGAACGCCTGCCATTTTTTCTCGATTTCGGATGGATTGTATTGCAAGAAAACTCCTGTTCGGTTCAAGGTGATGGGTGACGGGCTCAGTACTCTTCGCGGTTCTTCGAGCTTTCGATATAGACCAGCCCCATCGAAAAGACGTTGGCGATCAGCGCACCGATAGTCAGCGCGATCGCGATGTTGAGATTATCAACGACGATCAGATAGATAAAGGCCGGAATCAGGTGAAGATCCGCCACCAGCGAGCTGGCCAGCAATTCCGCCGAAAGCAGGTTCCGCACCCCGATTTTGAGGATCGTCGAGATCAGGTTCAGGCTCGCGGCGATAAACAGCGACACCGCCGTATGCTCGTATAAAAATCCCGCCGTCGAGGTCAGGCTCATCAGTGTGAAAAAGACATAAATGACTTTACCCCAGTCCATGACACTCCTTTGTTAAATCAATGCACGCATTTCGCTCGCGGACAGCCCGGCGGTTCATCCCTTGCCGGGATTCACGAACAAAATCTATACGGTTCCCTGTTCGTACATCGCACGCATCTTCTCTTTTTCCGCACGGCGTTTGGCCGCTTCGGCCAGCTTGGCACGGTAGGACTTGATGTCGAAACCGAACCACAGCAGGATCGGCGACGCGATGAAAATGGAAGAGTAGGTACCGACGATAATCCCGATAAGCAGCGTAAATGCGAACGCGTGGATAATCTCCCCTCCGAACGCGAACAGCGTCAGGACGACGAAGAAGGTCGTCAACGATGTCAGCGTCGTACGCGAGAGCGTCTTGGTGATCGACTCGTTGATCACTTCGCCCAGATCGGTGCTTTTCGATCCGGTAATCCCCTCGCGGATACGGTCGAAAACGATGATCGTATCGTTGAGCGAATAGCCCAGCAATGTCAGCAGAGCCGCAAGCACGTCGAGGTTGACATCGAGTCCGACCAGCGAAATCGCCCCCATCGCGATGGAGACGTCATGCACCAGCGCCGCGATCGACGCAACCGCGAAACGCCACTCGAAACGTACCGCGACATAGATGAGAATCCCCAGAATCGCCAGCAGCATCGCCATGACCCCTTTCTCGCGCAGCTCGCTTCCGACCTTCGGTCCGACGATATCGACACGCCGGACCTCGAAGTCGCCGGTGCCCTTGAGCGCCGCACGTGTTACGTCGCCCATATCGGACGTCACATCCTTGCTCGACGTCTTGAGACGGATGATGATCTCTTCGGGCGAGCCGAACTCCGTGATCTGCGCGCCGTCGAACGCCGCCTTGCCCGAAAGGGTCTTTCGGATCGTGTCGATCGGCGCTTTTTGGTCGTATTTGACCTGAACGATCGTTCCGCCGGCGAAATCGATCCCGTAATTGAGGCCTTTCGTCGCCAAAATGCCCCACGACGCCAGCACCAGAATGACGGAGATGGCGACGGCAATCTTGGACTTGCCCATAAAATCGATGATTTTTGTCTGTCTGAAAAATTCCATTTACGCCGCCTTCTTCTTTTTGATGCCGAACCAGAAATCGACATCCTTGCTTTTTGCGATCTTGCTTTCGAGCATCTCGTAGATGCCGTGCGTCCCGAGAATCGCCGTCAGCATCGACGCGAGGATACCGATACTGATCGTGATCGCGAAGCCCTTGATGGCGCCGGTACCGTAGACGTAGAGCACGACGGCCGCGATCAGCGTCGTGATGTTCGCGTCCAGAATCGCGCGCATCGCATTGGCGTAACCCTCTTCGATCGCCTTGTGGATCGACACGCCCTGATAGAGCAGTTCGCGGATCCGTTCGGAAATGATGACGTTCGCATCCACCGCCATACCGACGGTCAGGACGATACCCGCCATCCCCGGCAGAGTCAGCGTCGCGCCGAACATCGCCATCACGGCGATAATGAGAAAAAGGTTCGCCACCAGCGCCACGTTGGCGATCACGCCCGCCATCTTGTAGTAGACCATCATGAAGACGAATACCAGCGCGAAACCGCCGATAAGCGCGATCATGCTCGCTTTGATGCTGTCGGCACCGAGGCTCGGACCGACAGAACGTTTCTCCAACATCACGATCGGCGCAAGCAGCGCGCCCGAACGCAGGGCAATGGCGAGGTCCTGCGCCTGCTGAACCGTGTAGTTCCCGCTGATCTGCCCGTGCCCGCCGCCGATACGCTCGTTGATGACCGGCGCGGAGTAGACCTCGCCGTCAAGCACGATCGCCAGGTGGTTGCCGACGTTTTTGCCCGTAAAGTCCCCGAAAATCTGCGCGCCTTCGGAATTGAGCGAAAAGTTGATGACCGGACGGTTGTTCTGATCGAACGCCACCTGTGCGTCGGTCAGCATCGAGCCGTCGAGAATCGGGATCTCCTTGATGAGATACTTGCCGTCGGGGTTTTCCGCATCGGGAAGAATGATATCGCCGTATTCGGCCGCTTCCGCAGGCGTCATCGTATAGACCCGCATCTTGCGCTCTTCGTCCACCGCCATCAGCTCCAGCTTGGCCGCCCGGGAGATCAGCTCGCGGGCGCGCTGCTCCTCCTCGGGGGTCTTGATTCCCGGCAGTTCGACGAGAATCTTGTCCGTTCCCTGGCGTGCGACGGTCGGCTCGGCCAGACCGAACTGGTCCAGACGGTTCCGGATCGTCTCGATCGCCTGATCGACGGCCTGTTTCTGCGTCTTGATCACCTCCTGCGGTGTCAGTGACACACGGTAGTTTTCTCCGTTATGTTCGACCTTCGCCCCTTCGATCGATGCGAGCATCTTGTCCATCGCCGGAGCGTCGTCGCTGTCGAGCAGTGTGAACGTCACGGCATCGTCCGTCGCGCTCAGATCGTCGATAAGGATCTCGTTGCGCTCGGCGAAGTGGTTGATTCCCGACGCGATCGCTTTCATGCGAGACTTGACCGCCTCTTCCGTCTTGACACCGAGCAGCATGTGCAGACCGCCCTGCAGGTCCAGACCCAGCGTGATTTTCGCTCCCTTGTCCGTCTGCAAAATCGACGGAACGGAAAAGGCGACGCCGAAAACGATCGCCAGCGCGAAAATGATAATTCTGAAATTCAGTTTCATTCTTTCCCTTTCATAACCCCGCGGTACCGGTGCTACGCTTCCTCATCCAATTTGCGCGCGACGGCGTCTTTGGCCAGCTTCGCCACGACCTTGTCGGCGATTTCGATGGAGAAAAAGCCCTCTTCCACTTTTCTGACCGTGGCGATCAGTCCGCCGTTGGTCACGATCTTGTCGCCCTTTTTCAGGCTCTCGAGCATCTCTTTGTGCTTCTTCGCCTGCTGCTGCTGCGGGCGGATGATGATAAAGTACATAATCGCGATCAAAAAGACAAACGGTAACAACTGTCCAAGCATTTCCATAAAAGGCTTCCTTTGGTGTCGGTCCTGCCGACGTAAAATCCGTGCCATTATACTTTACCAAGCGTAAAAAGGAGGTAAGCCGTTATTTGGCTATAATCGCGCTCATCAAATCACGACAGGACCGATCATGCAGCGCAGCGCCGGAATCTTGCTTCATCCCACCTCTCTTCCGGGCCCCTACGGTGTCGGGCGGCTCGGCAAAGCGGCCTACGCCTGGGTCGACAGACTGAGCGCGGCCGGCATTCGCCATTGGCAGATCCTGCCTCTCGGACCGACGGGGTTCGGCAATTCGCCCTATCAATGCGACTCCGCTTTCGCGGGCAATCCGCTGCTGATCGACCCGGACATCCTCGTGCGCGAACGGCTGCTCGAACCGGCGGAGCTGAACGGTTTTCCCCAAACCGACCCGCACCGCGTCGACTACGAGCGGCTGCTGCCGGCACAGAAGGGGCTGCTCAAAAAGGCCTTTTCGCGCTTCGAGCCGTCACAGGCGTACGAAACCTTTTGCGGCGAGCACACCGTCTGGCTCGACGACTATGCGCTTTTTGCCGCACTGTCGGAACATTTCGACGCAATGCCGTGGCAGCAGTGGCCCGAAGCCCTGCGCAGACGCGAACCCGAAACGCTGCACTCTTATGCGGCACGGCTCAAAGACGAATGCGATTTTCACCGTTTCGTGCAGTTTTGTTTCTTTTCACAGTGGGAAGCGCTCAAATCCTATGCACAGTCGCGCAAAGTCCATATCATCGGCGACCTGCCCATCTATGTCGCCGACAACAGTGCCGACGTCTGGAGTCATCCGGAATATTTTCAACTCGACTACCATCTGCGGCCCGAAGCGGTCGCGGGAGTGCCGCCGGACTATTTCAGCGAAACCGGACAGCGCTGGGGCAACCCGCTTTTTGACTGGGACACGCTGGAAAAAGACGGTTTTTCCTGGTGGATCCACCGGCTGAAACACACGCTCGCGATGGTCGACCGGGTACGTATCGACCATTTTCGGGGATTCGAAGCGTACTGGGCCATCCCCGCGGACGAAGAGACCGCCGTCAACGGCACCTGGCTGCCCGGGCCGGGCGGCAAGCTTTTCGACGCTTTCCGAAACGCGCTCGGAGACGACCTGCCCATTATCGCCGAAGACCTCGGGATCATCACCCCGGAAGTGGAAAAGCTGCGTGACGACTACGGCTTGCCGGGTATGAAGATCCTGCAGTTCGCTTTCGGGGCAGACGCCTCCAACCCCTATCTGCCGCACAACCATGTGCAAAACTGCGTCGTCTATACCGGCACCCACGACAACGATACGACCAACGGATGGTTCTATGCCGAACCCCCGCAGGAGCATACGCGGTCGCACGCCATGACCTATCTGCACTGCGGCTGGGAAGCGTTCCATACCAGCCTCAACCGTGCCGCGCTCGCCAGCGTCGCGGCGCTGGCGGTCTTGCCGCTGCAGGATCTGCTGGGGCTGGGCAGTGATGCACGGATGAACACACCCGGCACCGCGGAAGGCAACTGGCGGTGGCGCGTCGGCGACGCACAGCTCGCCGACGCGCCGTTTGGCGAACTGCACCGTATGTGCCGGCTTTACGGCAGGGCCTGACCTACCCCCGAACCCGGTTCCGGCCGGCACGTTTGGCCTCGTACAGCCGGTGATCCGCACGCTTGATCATCGCATCGAGCGTTTCGAACCCTTCATCGCTGCAGGCGACGCCGATACTCACCGTCAGATGCAAATCGCTGCGGATCCCGCTCAAGTCCATCTCTTCGACCGTTTTAAGAATTTTCTGCGCGATTTTCATGACCGAATCTTTCGAGGTTCCCGTCACGACCAGCGCGAACTCTTCTCCGCCGATACGGGCAAAAAGGTCTTCGGAACGTACCGTGCGTTTTACGGTATGCGCAAACATTTGCAATACCTTGTCACCGGTATCGTGACCGTAGGTATCGTTGACCTGTTTGAAACGGTCGAGATCGAGCATCAGCAAACAGACCGTCTCTCCCGTTTTGGCTTTGACAAACTCCTGAAAAAGGATCTCACTGTATTTGCGGCGGTTGAGCAGACCCGTCAGCGGATCGAGAAAAGCCATCTCCGCATACTTCATCGCTTTTTTCTCCTGCATCTCGAGCAGCATCGCCGCAAAATCCGCTTTGATCAAAGATTGCCTGAGCATATTGTACGCCGTGATCATCTCGCCGATCGGATCGTCCTGACGATAGCGGATGGGTGTAAAGACCTTTTCTCCGCGGCTGAGCCGCCGCAGGGCGTCGGTGACAGATACGATCGGCCGAAGTATGCTTTCGCGAAGGACATAAGAGAACAGGATCGTTACCGCAACGATCAGCAACAGCAGCACCGCCATCACGATCAGCACCGCCAGTTCATGCGACTTGAGTGCCGTCGCTCTCTTTTGCACCCTGTCAAGTATCCGTTCGATCAGTTTTTCATAGGCATCGATATGTTCACTCATCTCCGCAAACCATTTATCGGCGCTGAAATCGACTTTCCCGGAGCGGATCGCGTCCTGCATCCTCGCGACCTCTTCGGCTGCCGGCGAATTTTCCAGTGCCAACAGTTTGGCGAGCAGTTCCTGAGATGCCAGCAGCTGTGTAGACTTGAAATAGGCCTCGCCAAGGATCAAAAGGTGATCGAATTTTCCAAGATCACGCGAAACGGAGCCGCTTGACAGCAGCAAGGCGCCTTCGCTGCGTATCAGGCCTTCGTTCTCTTTGAGGTACATCAGCATCAGCAAAGGGGCGTGGGCATTTTCTTCGGCATTGTAGAAATAGCGATATCCTGATTTTTTGATAATTTCGATGATATGTTCGATCAACAGCGAATAGTAGTCGATATTGGCCTCGACCGAAATCTCGCGGTTATCGATCTCTTCACGGACCTCGTCGAGAGAATCCAACTGCTCGACTAGTGACAGGCAACCGATTTTATTTCCGTCCAGCCGCTCAAGATCGATACGGCATCCTTCCAGTACGGCATCGGTTTCGGCCCGCTGCTTGCAAAGCGCCGCTTTGAAGCGGCTCCCCTTCGACGCGAGATACCCCGTTCCCAGTCCGCGTTCACGCTGCAGGGCGTTGATCAGACGGTTGAGGCCCACGAAGGCGCTGGAAACATTCTGCACTTCATCAAGATAATGGTACTGTCGGTAGGTCTGCCAGCCGAGGTAGCCCGAAACGCCGGCAAGAATCAGCAGCGGAATGAAGACCAGCAGAAAAACCCGTGTCGAAAACGGAAACCGGGCGGCGAACCACACCGACGAGCGATCGAGTATGCCGTGATGTTTCTCTTTGGCAAGCGGTCCGATAAAACACTGCGTCAGCAAAAGATCTTCATAGATGATGTGGTCGATCAGCCAATGCAGCAAAAAGTCGAGAATCTCGAGCGAAACCGCTTTCGAATCCGTACCGAGAAGCCGTGTCTTGAGTGCGGGGATCTTGCCGACAAAATAGCGGTGCTGTTCGAGATGCCGCCCGATCTGCTCTTCATACACCTCCGAAGCGCACCGCGCTTTCATCAGTTTCTCTTCACGCTCGAAGTGATAGTGCGTATATGACTCAAGCTCTTCAAAATAATGCTCGAGCACGGTTTTATCCGCATCCGATTCCACTTCTTCAAAGAGATCGTTGATGATCCGGATCAACTGCCGGTGATCGTCGTCGATCGCCTTGATCCCGACACTGAGATCTTCTCTCCACTCAATTTTCGGCACATCCATTCCATATGAACCCGTTTTTCTTAAACCATCTTGAGACATTGGCAAATGCCGGGTTGAAAATTTGCTGAAACTATATCTAAAAAATGTCACGCAAATCTCATATCACGGCACCGGTATAATCTGCTATAATCCGCAGAAAATCGGAAAACGATGACACTATTTTCCCGACAGAACTTTTTGGCCGATTTTCTCGCGGCGTCAGCCATTGCATTGGGCTTCTCTTTTTTCATCTATGCCGAGCATTTCGGATTGCGCCATATCGCCGCGCTCGAAACCGTCCTGGCGCTGGGGGCTTACTACGGTATGCTGACCGCATCGCGGCGCAGCATTTTGCTTGCGGGATTTTTCATCGGGCTGTTCTGGTTTTATTGGATCGGTTATAGCTTCCGCTACTACGGCATGCCGTGGATGCAGCTGCCCATGGCGCTGTTCTTCGGACTCGTCTACTCGCTCTATTTCGGTACCCTCGCCCTCTCGGAACGGCCGTACGTTCGCGCACCGCTGCTGTTCGCACTGACCTTTCTGGCCCCCTTCGGATTCAACTGGATGGTGCCGGAACTGCCGCTGCTGTTTACGTGGCTGGGGTTCGAAAAGTGGCAGTTCGCGCTGATTCTGGCTTCGCTGGCGCTGTTCGCCACGCTCAAGTCACCGTGGCGCTTCGCCGCTCTCATACTGCTGGCGGGTGCCTATGCGCCGCCCTACTCCCCTCCGCCCATGCCGCCGCTCAAGGTCAAACTGGTGCAGACCCGTACGCCGCAGTCACTCAAATGGAAACGCAGCTATCAGATGCGGGCTATTGCCGAAAACTTCGCCGCTATCGATGATGCCGTCGCACAAAAATACGACCTCGTCGTGTTGCCCGAATCGGTCTTTCCGCTCTTTCTCAACCGGCGTCCCGAGCTGCTCGAGCGCCTCAAGGCCCGTTCGAAAAGCATCGCCATCGTCACCGGCGCACTGATGTACGACGACGGGCACAATTACAACGTCACCTATTTTTTCAGCGACGGCAAGATGCAGATCGCCAAGAAGATGGTGCTCGTCCCCTTCGGAGAATATATTCCCCTGCCCCGCTGGATCGGCCACTGGGTCAACGACCTCATCTTCGACGGCGCGTCGGATTACCTCGCCGCCGAACATCCGACCGACTTCGTCATCGACGGTGTGCCGTTTCGCAATGCCGTCTGCTATGAAGCGACGGCCGAACCGCTCTATGCCGGTGATCCGAAATACATGATCGCCATCAGCAACAACGCCTGGTTCATGCCCTCGATCGAACCGACGCTGCAAAAACTGCTCATGCGCTATTACGCCCGCCGCCATCATACGATCATTTTTCACAGCGCCAATGCCGCCGGCACGGGGATCGTCAAATGACCCGCTCCGATTTGCTTTCACGCCATCGCGGTCTGCTGCACGCCTTTACCGACCGCAGCGGCGGCATCGGCACCGCTGCATACTCAAGTGCCAATCTCGCCTACCATGTCGGAGACGATCCGCGACACGTCGATACCAACCACACACTGCTATCCGGCGCGCTGGAGTACGACAAAAACCGGCTGGTGCATATGCGGCAGGTGCATTCGGACATGATCGTACGGTGCACCGCCGATATGGACTTCGGAACCCGGCCCGAATGCGACGCCCTCATCACCGATATCCCGGGGCAGCCTCTGATGGTGATGACAGCCGACTGCACGCCCGTACTGATGTACGACCCCGTCCGGCATGCCGCGGCCGCCGTACATGCCGGACGCGCCGGCGCCTTGAAAGGTATCGTCTCCAAAACCGCGACGGCACTGCGAAAAGCCTACGGGTGCGACCCCGGCGACCTGCGGGTCGCACTGGGGCCTTCGGTCTGCCCGGCATGCTATACGGTCGATGCCGCCATTGCGGCAACCGTCGAGACAGCCGGCTTCGGATTCGCCCTGCAACCGAAAAAAGAGGACGCCTTTTTTCTCGATATTAACACCATCCTCGTGCATCAGCTCGAAAACGCCGGAGTCCCCCCGACACATATCGACCGGCTTCCGTGCTGTACCGCCTGCGAATCCGGGCGTTTTTTCTCCTACCGCGCCGAAAACGGCACGACAGGGCGACAGGCGGGAATCATTATGCTAAAATAGCGGGAAAAAAGAGACTGCATGACCCTTTTCCAACTGATTCTTCTCGGCGCCACCGCCTATTTCGCATGGCAAATCTACAAATTCGTCCAGGGACTGCAAGAGGGCAAACCGAACCTGCCCTCCGATGACGGCGAAACCCTGCAAAGCCGCCAAAGCACGCCTCCGGCCGCCGCGGCGGAAAATTCCGGCCGCACCGCCGCCGCGCCGGTACTGGCACAAAGCGTGTCGGACCTGATCGCGAAAGCCGACGCCGCTTACCGCGAGGGAAATCTTCCCGACGCGAGGGTCTATCTCGAACGGGCGGAAAAAGCGGACTCGGACAACCCGGAAGTCCTCGACAAACTCGGCTTCATTCTGCACCGTCTCGGCGAAGATGAAGAAGCGCTGCGCTACTACGAACGCGCACTGCGTATCGACCCCGACGACGATCTTACCCACAATGCCGTCGCCGCCGTCTTGCGTGCGCTCGGCCGCCTCGACGAAGCGCAGGAGCACTACAAAGCCGCCGCGGAAATCGACGACAGTTTCGAGCTCACCTACTACAACTACGGTCAGCTGCTGCTGGAAAAAGGCGATACCGAAGGCGCACGTATGATGTTCGAAAAAGCCCTCGAGCTCAAGCCCGATTACGAAGAAGCGAAACGGGCGCTTGCGGAGCTTGGAGAACCGGGAGCCGGGAACGGGGAGAAGCGATGAATCAGCAGCACCTTGCCGTCTTGATCGATGCGGACAACTCCCAGCCTTCCATTATCGAGGGCCTGCTCGACGAGATCGCCCAGTACGGCGTCGCCAGCGTCAAGCGCATCTACGGCGACTGGACGGACACCCAGCTCAAAGGGTGGAAAAAGCACCTGCTCGAGCACGGAATCCAGCCCATTCAGCAGTTTGCGTACACCACCGGCAAAAACGCCACCGACAGCGCGATGATCATCGATGCGATGGACCTGCTCTACACGGGCAAATTCGACGGATTCTGCATCGTCAGCAGCGACAGCGACTTCACCCGGCTCGCCAGCCGTATCCGCGAGAGCGGCGTGAACGTTTACGGTTTCGGCGAACGTAAAACCCCCAAACCCTTTGTCAGCGCGTGCGACAAGTTCATCTATACCGAAAACCTGCGAAAAGACGCCGCCGCGGAACAGCCGGAAGTCGACGTGACCAAAGCCCGCAAACTGATCGCCCAGCTGCGCGACGCCGTCGAAGACGCCGCAGACGATTCGGGCTGGGCCAACCTGGGAACCGTCGGCCAGCTTATCGCCAACAAACACCCCGATTTCGACCCCCGGACCTACGGCTTCAAAAAGCTCGGCGAGCTGATCCGCGCCACCGAAGCGTTCGAATTCAAAGACGAAGACCCTTTGACCAACAAACGGGGCATCTTCATCCGGCCCAAACGCAAACGCAGGAGGTACCGCCAATGACACTCGGAGAAATCTATACGAAGCTCGATGAGCTCTCCCCCTTTTCACTGCAGGAGGAATGGGACAATTCCGGCCTGATCGTGGGAT
>JALWNV010000254.1 GCA_027083665.1 Helicobacteraceae bacterium | reverse complement strand
CCGGATATCCGTGTCGTCAATCTCGATCTGCTCACTTATGCGGGCACGATAGAAAATCTTGCGGAGGTGAGAGACGATTCCCGTCATATTTTCGTCAAAGGCGATATCCGTGACCGGAAACGGGTTGAATCGCTCTTCAAGCGATATGATATAAGCGGTGTCATCCACTTTGCCGCCGAGAGTCATGTGGACAATTCGATCGAGAATCCCGGTGTATTTGTTGAGACGAATGTCAACGGCACCTTCACCCTGCTGGATGTTGCTTACAAATTCTGGATGGACGCCCCGTTCAAACCAAAAAAAAGATACCTTTTCAAGCTAACGACTAACGATCAACGACTATCGACTGATGAAATCATTCCCCGGTTTCACCACATAAGTACCGACGAGGTTTACGGAACGCTGGGTGAAACAGGGTTGTTCACGGAGAAGACACCGTATGCTCCGAACTCTCCCTACAGTGCTTCAAAAGCCGCAAGCGACATGCTGGTGCGCAGCTACCGTCATACCTACGGGATGAATACGGTTATCACCAACTGTTCGAACAATTACGGTCCGAAGCAGCACCGTGAGAAGCTGATACCGACGATTATCCGCAAAGCCCTCGCCGGCGAGCCGATTCCGATTTACGGTGACGGCGGGAATATCCGTGACTGGCTTTATGTGCTTGATCACTGCCGGGGCATCGATTTGGCCTTTCGTAAAGGACGGGCGGGAGAAACGTACAATATCGGCGGCCGAAACGAACGAACCAACCTGCAGATTGCCGAACGCATTTGCGAGATATTGGATGAAAAAGTACCGCCGAGAGGCAGTGCAAAACTCAAGGCAAAAAATTTAGAGTTAGAGTCATACAAAAGTTTGATTACTTTTGTCGGCGACCGTCCGGGTCACGACCGCCGGTATGCCATCGATGCCTCGAAACTCGAGTCGGAACTGGGGTGGAAAGCGATGGAAAATTTCGAAAGCGGTATAATGAAGACGATAGAGTGGTATAAGGAAAAGTATGAGTGAAACCGTTCATGTCTCTGTCGTCACACCGGTATACGGATGTGCCGCGTCACTGGAAAAACTGTATGGCAGATTGGTGTCGACACTGGAAAAGATTTCGGGTGATTTCGAGATTATCATGGTCAACGACGCCAGTCCGGACGGTGCATGGGAAACGATCAGGGCACTCGCGGAAAAAGACCGGCGGGTAAAGGGAATCAGCCTTTCTCGCAATTTCGGTCAGCACCGGGCCATTACAGCCGGGCTGGACTATGCCGAAGGCGAGTGGATCGTTGTCATGGACTGTGATCTTCAGGACAGGCCCGAAGAGATTCTCAAGCTCTATGCCAAAGCGCAGGAGGGGTACGACATTGTTTTCGGCAGAAGAGAAAATCGCCAGGATCATTATTTTAAAAAGCTTTCCTCCAGGCTTTTTTACCGGATATTTGACTATTTTACGGAAACTAATACAGATGAGAGTATTGCCAATTTCAGTATTATTTCCAAAAAAGTCCTTTGTGCCTTAAGAAAGTATAAAGAACAGAATCGTTCTTATGCACTGTTTGTAAACCTGCTTGGTTTCAAGCGGACTGATATTGAAGTGGAACATGCACGAAGGGAGGAGGGAAAAAGCTCATATACATTTTCAAAGCTTCTGAATCTTGCAATCGATGGGATTGTTTCACAATCAAATAAACCGCTCCGCCTTTCTATAAAATTAGGATTCTTTATATCTTTGAGCGCGATTTTATACGCAGGATGGCTTGTTTTAAGGTATTTGCTATATGGTATCAACGTTGAAGGATGGACCAGTGTCATGGTTTCCATGTATCTGATTTCAGGTATGCTGTTTTTGAACCTTGGATTTCTCGGTCTTTATATCGGAAAAATATTTGATGAGACGAAGAATAGACCCCTGTATATTGTAGATGAAACAACATGGAAAGTGCGTCAAGAGGATAATTATGATAAAAAAAATGGATATTATAAAGAAGCTGCATCAGCCTTTTGTGATTGACAAGATAAAAAAAACGAATTGGAACGAAGGAACGGACGCTCCGCTGATTGTGGAGCTTGACACAACTGAATCTTGTGATCTCGCATGCCCGGGTTGCATCAGTGAAGAAATGATGGTTGCAGGCAACAAACTCTCTTCTGAACGATTGATGGAGCTGGGAGCAGAGTTCGTTGAAATCGGGGTTAAAGGTGTCGTACTGATCGGCGGCGGGGAGCCGCTGGCACATCCGGCTGCAGGAGATTTTATACAGTATCTCGGAAAGCACGATATTGCCGTCGGTATTACAACCAACGGAACATTTTTGAATCGTTATATGGATGTGATCGCGGAGTATTCCAACTGGACTCGTATCTCTATGGATGCAGCTACTGATGAGATGTATATGAAGCTCAGGCCAACGAAAGGCGGCGGTTCCAAATTTAACCTTGTAATTGAAAATATGCGGACATTGGCCAAGCAGAAAAAAGGCCGGCTTGGATTTTCTTTTCTAATCAGAACAGAGGTTGAAGGAGATGGTGTCGTTTCCAATATCCATGAGATTTATGATGCAGCCGTACTGGCAAAGGAGATTGGCTGTGACTATTTTGAGGTTAAACCCAGTTACCAGTACCGGGGTAATGCTGTACACAGTCTTGTCATCCACGATCCAAAAAAAATGCAGCAGGCAAAAAAGGAGATCGGCCGCCTGTCAGAACTGGTTACGGAAGATTTTCAGGTCATCAAGGCTATTACACTTGATGCTTCGCTCGATGGCGTACAGCAAGATCAGACGAAA
>JALWNV010000253.1 GCA_027083665.1 Helicobacteraceae bacterium | reverse complement strand
GTACTGGTGTACGCAATGTTTCTTTCATGGGCCTATCTGTTCGTCCCGCATTTCTTCGTTTCGCTCAACAGCGATATCGGTGATCTTTTTTTCAAGATACGCGGAGACATCCCCCAAAGCGGCCGGGTCGTTATTGTTGATATAGACGAAGCATCGCTCAAGGCGTTCGGGCAGTGGCCGTGGCCGCGTTTTCGCGTAGCGGAGCTGCTTGAACGGCTCAGTGCCGCCGGTGCGGGTATTATCGGACTGGATATCGTTTTTTCTGAGCCGGACAGAACGTCGCCGTATCGCATCGCATCCAAGTTGCACATAGATGCGCAGAGACTTGAAAATTACGATACCGTCCTTGCTGAGGCATTCGCTGAAACCCCGACGGTCGGCGGATATTTTTTCCGGTTTGACAAAAAGACGGACGGCCGTACGCCGATGGTCCCGGGGGTTGTCGTTGAAAAAGGGCTGCGGAACAACCGTAGCATAATGGAGCCCCGCGGAGCGGTGCTCAATATCGAACCGCTGCAAGAAAGTCTTTATTCCAGCGGATTTTTCAACAATATTCCCGATCCCGACGGTATGATACGTTCCGTTCCCCTTATTATGCGTTACGAAGGAGTCATTTACCCTTCGCTGACGCTTGAAATGCTTCGAATATACAGCAAGGTGCATACGATGACAGTTTACGGCAACGAGATGGGGGTCGAGAAAATCGTTGTCGGCGGTTACGAAATTCCCACGGACAGCGCGGGGCGGTTATTCGTAAATTACCGAGGAGGCAGAAAACATTTCAGATACATCAGCGCCGCCGATGTTCTCGGCGGACATTTTGACTCCGCGGAAGTCGCCGGAAAGTTTGTGCTTGTCGGTACTTCGGCAATCGCGCTTGCGGATCTTCGGCCTACACCGATCGATATCATTATGCCGGGGGTTGAAATCCAGGCGAACGTGATCGATAATCTTCTGCAGAGTGATATTCTGCACAAGCCGTACACGGTTGTCATATACGATCTTCTTGTCATTTGGGGGATCGTTCTGCTCTCGGCACTTCTTTTTTCCGTGCTCCGTTCCTGGATGATTCTGCCCGGCGCAATCATTGCGGTATTTTTGATCTACCGGTTTTTGTATTATCTTTTTTTTGATCAGGGGTTTGTTCTGAACCTTGTCTTTCCGCTTTTCGCGTTCGCAGGTACATTGATAATCGTCGTCGTATGGGACTACTTTTATGCATTGAAGCAAAAAGAGTTTATTTCCCGTATGTTTGAGAAGAAGGTTTCAAAGGCGGTTATGGAGGATCTGGTCAAATCCAGGCGAAAAGCGGTGACGGAGGCGCAAGAGAAGGATGTCGCCATCTATTTCAGCGATATCAGAGGTTTCACGACATTGTCGGAGGAGATCGGTTCGTCGAAAAAACTTGTCGATCTTCTCAACCGCTATATGACGCCGATGGTTGAGGAGATCACCAAAAGGGAGGGGACGGTCGACAAATTTATCGGGGATGCCCTTATGGCGTATTGGAATGCGCCGAATCAGGTGGATGCCTACGTGGACAAGGCGGTACTCAGTGCACTTGCGCAGGTCCGGATGCTCGAAGGGCTGAACGATACGCTTGAGCCGGAGTTTGGCATCAGACTGAGGATAGGGATCGGTATCCATTGCGGAAAAGTTACCGTCGGCGAGATGGGCTCCGCTGATCGTTCGGATTATACGATCGTCGGTGACAACGTCAATCTTGCCTCCCGGCTGGAGGAGCTGAATAAACTCTACGGTTCGACGATCATCATTTCTGAAAGTGTCAGAAACGCCCTGCAGGATTCGTATGCGTTGCGCACGCTTGATATCGTGAAAGTCCGGGGCAAACACCGTGCAATCGAGATATTCGAGGTACTGGCTTCGTCGGATCGGGAGTCGATGGAATCTCTCGAGGATTATCATGCGGCACTGCAACTGTACCGTAACAGGGAATTCGTTAAGGCGTATGCGGCTTTCAAGACCTTGAACGGGAAGCACGAAGAGAAGCTCTACCGTCTTTACATCGAACGCTGCAAAGGGTATCTCGATGATCCGGGGAAGCGTTTTTCTCCGGTCTACGAATCCTGATCACGACAACCGCGCAGCACAGAAGAGGCCTGGGATGCAAAGGTGAGAACACTCTGTTCATCATAAGCGTCGAAAGGGATCGTTTCATTATAAATGCTTTGTTTGTTCATCACTTGTATACTGCCGCAAAGACGGCTATCGCTATCGAGAAGCGGAACGATGACGATCGTCCGGGTGCGGTATCCTGTCGCACGGTCGAATGTTTTGATACGCGCAAACTCGGACGGGTCCGTTGCGGACAGATCGTCGATTTTGACAGCCTTTTTGTTCTGCGGCATCGCAAAGACCGCCGAATCGGGAACCGGATATTCGGGAAGATCGCACGGTGTGGCGTCGCGTGTATAGCGGTCGGGGCCGATACGGAGTGTGTTGTTGCGGAAGATGCACTGCTGCAGTTCACCTGTTTTTTTATCCGCCCGGCACAGGAGTGCACTGTCCGCATGGGTCAGTTTCATCGTATGTTCCAGAATGTCGGCAAGCAGGTCTTGTGTCTGTTTTCGGCCTTCCCGGATTTCTTCCAAAAGGGTGAAAAGCGAACTGATATAATCTCTGTCATTGTAATACAGTTCAAGATTCTTCGGTGTCTGACGTTTCTGTGCGGAGGTGAAAATATCGATGATATCGCCGGTACAAAGGCGTTTGCCACCGTTTTTTAGCAGACCGAGCCGGTGTAGTTCACGGTCGATTTTCTCGG
>JALWNV010000252.1:1413-2810 GCA_027083665.1 Helicobacteraceae bacterium | reverse complement strand
AATGTGTACCGGGAAAGATCGCTGCCCGTCGGTCGGATCAGCTCGTGCAGATAGCGGTGTTCTTCCTCCCCGACCCGGCCGCGGCGGACCGCCTCGAGCACCGCATTGAACGCTGTGTCCGCACTGCGCCGGTTGCGTGTCAATGTCACTGTCTCGAATGCGAAACGTTTCCAGCTCGCCGCCTCGAACGCGAAACGGACCTCGCTGCGGACAACCGGAGGCAGCTGAAGAAAATCCCCCGTGACGAGCACGGCACCCTCGAAACCGCACTGCAGCAGACGCAGCCGGACCATATCCAGCACTTCCGCACTTACCATCGAAATCTCGTCGATGATGACCAGGTCCATCGAACGCACGAGCCTGACGACTTTTTTCTTCGGAATCAGTTTCCCGCGACGTTCAAGATCCGCTTCGTTGTCGGCAATTCCCAGATCGAAAAAACTGTGCAGCGTCTGCCCGCCGATCAGTGTCGCCGCCATTCCCGTCGAGGCCAGCTTCGCGACTTTTTTGCCTTCCGCACCGAACGCGGCGATCACCTGCCGCGTCAGCGTGGTCTTTCCTGTCCCCGCACCTCCGGTCAGGAAAACATTGCGTTTTTCACGCAGTTTGTCGAGCAAAGAGATGATCGTCACTCCCTCTTCCACCCGGATATCCGTCTACGCCGAAGGGGCCCGGCCGAGACTGATCTTGCTGCCTTTGAACTCCAGGATCTCCACTGTAATCTCGTCGCCCTCTTTGAGAACGTCGGAGACATTCGAAACATGCGAATCGGAGATTTTCGAAATATGCAGCAACCCGTCCACCCCGCCGGGCAGCTCGATGAACGCTCCGAAATCGACGATTTTTTTCACCCGCCCTTTGACGATATCGCCGACATGATACTCCGGTTTCTGCGCCTTGGGTTCGGAGAGCAGTTTTTCGATATGGGCGCGGGCGCCTTTGACCCCTTCGCGGCTTTTGCCGGTCAGCTTTACCTTGCCTTCCCGCTTGTCGATATCGATAGCGACCTCGAACTTTTCAATAATCTCACGGATCGTCTTGCCGGCCTGTCCGATGACTTCGGCAACACGTTCGGGATCGATATGGAAAAAATCGTGCCCGGGCAGTTCGTCACTGAGCATAATCTCTTTTTCGGCATCAAGCATGATGTCGATAATGCGGCCGCGCCCCTCTTTGGCCTGATGCAGTGCCTGTTTGAGCAGGTCGAGCGAAATACCGCCGAGTTTGATATCCATCTGCAGTGCGGTAATCCCCTCTTTCGAACCCGTCACTTTGAAATCCATATCCCCGTCATGGTCTTCAAGTCCCATAATGTCAGTCAAAATCGCCTGCCGATCCCCTTCGCTGACCAGTCCCATCGCGACACCCGCAACCGGTTCCGTCGTCTCGATATCAGC
>JALWNV010000252.1:0-1403 GCA_027083665.1 Helicobacteraceae bacterium | reverse complement strand
CCGATACGGTGCGAATCGTCTGTCCCGGATTCTCCAGGACCGGCTCGAGTGCGCGTTTGGCCAGATTGCCGTGACCGAGTTCGCGGCGGCGAGGCGGCTGGACCGGCGACGCTTCCCCGACGCTGAAGCCGGGAAAATTATAATGTACCATAAACGTCTCGTACTGCGGCGATGCATCGGTCAGCTCTTCATACATCTGCGCGTCTTTGCTGCCGCCGAGCGTCAGTACCACCAGCGCCTGCGTCTGTCCCCGCGTAAACAGGCAGGATGCATGGGCCGCGGGCAGGACATTGGTCAATATGGTGATCGGGCGGATCTCATCCGGTTTGCGTCCGTCCGCCCGGATACCCGCCCCGAGTATCTGACTCCGAACGCGCTCACGCTTGACCTTTTCGATCGCTTTTTTCAATTCGTGTTCATCGAATTCGCCGCGGGCATCGAGGATCTTTTTGCGCAGGTTTCGCAGCGCCGTCGAACGCTCGCTCCTGGCCATCGCGGCGATGGCCGCGTCGATATCGCCGAGATGGTGTTCACGTACATACTCCACCAGCGCAGGCTCCGGATCTCCGGAAAGGCAGGTAAGTTTGAACGAAGGCTTCCGAAACGGCTCGAACGCCTCCGCATAGGAGCCGTTTGCACTTTCAAGCAGCGGTTTCGCCCGGGCGAGAATATCGATCAGCTCGTCTTCTTTCATCGCGTTACTTTTGTAGCGTGCGACGGTTTCGGCACTGAGTGTCGGATCGATCAGCGGATCGACCATCATCGTATCGATCAGTTCGGTCTCGACCGATCCCTGCACCCGCATTTCGATCATGAGCATATCGTCGCGTGTACCGGCGAGATAAAGATCGAGAGTACTCTCGCGCAGTTGCGGCAATGTCGGATTGAAAACGGTTTCACCGTCGACTTTCGCGACACGCAGCGCCGTGACGGAGGTCGTGATGTCGATATCCGAAACGTACAGTGCCGCCGACGCGGCGTTGAGTGCCAAAACCTGCAGATCCGCATCCTCATCGACACTCAGAACCATGATCGTCACCTGTACAGGATTGGCAAACCCCTTGGGGAAAAGCGGGCGAAGCGACCGGTCCACGATCCGGGACGTCAGTGTCTCGAAATCACTGGGCTTGCTCTCGCGTTTGATAAAACCGCCCGGAATTTTCCCGGCGGCATACGCTTTTTCGATATACTGAACCGTCAACGGCAAAAATCCCTCTTCGACGAACTCCGTCTCGTCGATCACGACCGTCGCCAGCAGTACCGTCCCGCCCGCTTTGAGCCAGGCACTTCCGTTCGCCTGGCGTGCCACGCTCGTCAAAGCGTACTCTTCCGTCCGGTTTTCTACCGCTACCAATACATCGTAATTCATCTAATCCCCTAAAATTGTTATGATCGTCTCATCC
>JALWNV010000251.1 GCA_027083665.1 Helicobacteraceae bacterium | reverse complement strand
CAACAGCGACGAACGCTACTATGACGGGAACGGAGCGCAGGTCGAGGGCTTTTTGCTCGCACGTCCGGTACGCAACGCCCGAATCAGTTCGGGGTTTACCCGCCGCCGCTATCATCCCATCCTCAAACGCTACCGCGCGCATCTGGGGATCGACTACGCCGCGCCGCGGGGGACGCCGATTATGGCGGCGGGCAGCGGCAGGATCATTTTTGCCGGACGTACGCGCGGGTACGGTAACCTGATCAAGATCCGCCACAGCGACGGCTATGTCACACTGTATGCGCATCAGAAGGCTTTCCGGCGCGGGATCAAACGGGGGAAGTACGTCAAGCAGGGGCAGGTCATCGGCTATGTCGGGACGACGGGACTGTCGACAGGGCCGCATCTGCATTTCGGGCTTTATAAAAACGGCCGGGCCATCAACCCCGCCCGGGTGGTACAGGTGACGACAAAACGGCTCGGCGGCAAAGCCCGCAAGGCCTTTTTGAAGCGAAAAAAAGAGCTCGATGCGCTGCTTGAATCGGTTCTGGCGGATCCGCCCCCGCCGCATGTCGTTACCGAAACGGCTGCAAACGCCTGTTATATCGATCCGAAAAACTGCCGACGGGTAATAAAGGAGGAAAGCAATGAAACATGTCAGTGAAATCAAGCACGCTTTCGAACAGTATCTGCAGAAGAAGACGGCACATTTGCCGCACGAGAGCGAGATCGCCCACCTGTTGAAAAAGGTCTGGCATGAAAACCGCGAGGAGTTCCGCGAGCTTTTACGCAAAATTCCCCAGGATATCCGTGGTGAGGTACTGCTGGAACTTCCTGAAAAGATCAAAGACGAAGCGATTGAAAACTATTCGAGTGACGAGCTTGTGGAAGCGGTCGAAGCGCTGCAGTCCGACGATGCCGCGGAACTGATCGAGGATATCGTCGATGTCGATGAAGACAAGTCTGAAGCGGTCTACGAGCAGCTTGACGAGGAAGACCGTGAAGATATCGACAAGATCCGCAGCTACGAGGAGGACCAGGCCGGCGCATGGATGCAGACCGAACTTTTCGAAGCCACACTTGACGAGAAGGTGCAAGACGCACTTAAACGGCTTCGCAGTCTGAAAGAGGCGGGGGAACTCGAAAATGTCCATCAGCTCTATATCGTCAACGACGAGCACCGTCTGGTCGCGACGATCGCGCTGGAGGATCTGATCCTGATGGACTTCGAAAAGACGTTCCGCGAACAGCTCAAAAGCAAAGCGTTCCGTGCAGTGCAGGCAACGGACGATATCCATGATGTCGCCAGCATCTTCGAACAGTACGACGTATCGGTGCTTCCGGTCGTCGATCACGACGGACGGCTGGTCGGGCGTATCACTTCCGACGATATCTACGACGTTATCGAAGAGCGGGCGACCGAACAGATCTACAACCTCGCGGGAGTCAATGACGATGTCGAGCAGGAAGAGGATATCAGGGCGGTTTTCAAGAACCGCGCGACCTGGCTCTTCGTCAACCTGCTGACGGCGATTCTCGCATCGGCGGTTATCGGACTCTTCGACGATACGATCGCCGCCTACGTTCCGCTGGCGGTTCTGATGCCGATCGTCGCTTCGATGGGCGGCAATGCGGGAACGCAGACGCTGACGGTCATGGTCCGTCAGATGGCACTGGGAGATATCGACTTTGCCAATGCCAAGTCGGCGCTGATCAAGGAGATTACGGTATCGGTGCTCAACGGATTGCTGTTCGCCGTTGTGATGGGGGTGATCGCATGGGGCTGGTTCCACCAGCCGATGCTGGGGGTTGTGATCGGTTTGTCGATGATCATCAATCTCTTTATCGCCGGTTTCTTCGGCGCGGCGATTCCGCTGATGCTCAAACGGCTGAATATCGACCCGGCCGTCGGATCGACGGTCTTGCTGACGACGGCGACCGACGTGTTCGGATTTTTCAGCTTTTTGGGACTGGCGAAACTCATTCTGCTTTGAAAAAAGCGGTGCAGCCGGTTCTGCCGGGAGAAGGGCAGCGGATTTTTTCGATCATTCCCGCAGGCGGCTCCGTTCAAACTTTTCCGAAACGCAGGCTATAAGCTTTCAATAAAATTTTCTTATGTATACTTCCTGAAGCGAAATATTTCTTTCTATAAGGATGACAAATGCTCAAGACCATCGAAGCCATCAAGAAACAGTTTGACGCCCTTGCGGCAAAAGTGGATCCCGATTCTGCTGAAATGCTCGGTGACAAGGATTACGCCGCGCAGCTGGGAGACTGTGTCGCCAAAACCTACATCATGCTCAATAACGGTATGTGCGAGGAGCTGACGATGTGCAAAACCTGTGCACAGCAGCGGGATTATCTGCGAGACGTGATGGAGATGTTCGAAGAGGTCGGACGGACGGGGGAGGTCTCTGAAACGGTGCGTTCTGAGTACCGCCGGTTTATCGACCAGCTTGCGCAGATCCGAACCAATATCGAACATGTCCTGGCGGAAATTCGGCGCAACGGCTGAAGGCCGTTTGCAGGCGTGTCCGGCAATTGAAAAGCCCCCTTTAAAATCCCCTTCGTTATAATCGCGCATATTTTCGGGCGGAACCTCGCCCTTTTAAAAGAGAAGAAACCATGGATGTTCGTGAAGCCTATCTGAAATTTTTTGAATCCAAGGGCCATGCGCGCGTGCCGAGTGCGCCGCTGGTGCCTGAAGACCCGACGCTGCTGTTCAACAATGCGGGGATGGTCCCGTTCAAAGCGATCTTTACCGGCGAAGTCCCCGTACCGGAAAATCCGCGTGCGACCTCGTGCCAGACCTGTGTCCGCGCGGGCGGAAAGCACAACGACC
>JALWNV010000250.1 GCA_027083665.1 Helicobacteraceae bacterium | reverse complement strand
GCAGGTATTCGCCTTCGTAGACGGCATTGGCCCGGAACATCGGGAAGACATAGTCGCGTACGAACTCTTCACGCAGATCGTCGATGAAGATGTTTTCGGGCTTGATGCCGAGTTCGAGCGCCTTCAAGCGTGCGGGTTCGACCTCTTCGCCCTGCCCGATATCGGCGGTGAATGTCACGACTTCGCAGTTGTATTCATCTTGCAGCCATTTCAGAATGACACTGGTATCGAGTCCGCCGGAGTAGGCTAAAACGACTTTTTTGACCTCTTTTTTCATGAAAAAAACCTTGAGTTATTATAGTTTCGGTGTCGCGATTCTATCGTAAAATTGATGATGAAGAGTTGAAGCTTTTAAGGAAAAAATGTCTTGCGGGTCGGCCGGTCCTGCGGCACAGCCGCAAGAGGAGGGGTTATTTTTGCGATGCTTTGAATCTCAGGTATTCCTGATACTCTTCGTCGGAGAGAGTGTGCGTTTTGGTATCGACGTCGTCGGTGACGCTTTCGGTCGAGTCGCGCAGATCGTTTGAAACGGTTTTTGTCGAGTCATTCGCGTTGTCCGCGACACTGTCGGTGGAATCACGCAGGTCGTTGGAGACGGTTTTTGTCGAGTCGTTCGCATTATCGGCAACGGTGTCGGTAGAGTCACGCAGGTCGTTGGAGATCGTCTTTGTCGAGTCATTGGCGTTGTCCGCGACACTGTCGGTGGAATCGCGGAGATCGTTCGAGATGGTCTTTGTCGAGTCGTTTGCATTATCCGCAACGCTGTCGGTAGAGTCTCGCAGGTCATTGGAGATCGTCTTCGTCGAGTCGTTTGCGTTGTCCGCGACCGTATCGGTGGAGTCGCGCAAATCGTTTGAAATGGTCTTTGTCGAATCGTTGGCATTGTCGGCGATGGTATCGGTCGAGTCGCGCAGATCATGCGACACCGTTTTCGTCGAGTCGTTTGCGTTGTCCGCGACCGTATCTGTTGAATCACGCAAATCGTTGGAAATCGTTTTCGTCGAGTCGTTGATATTGTCGGATACGGTATCGGTCGAGTCGCGAAGATCGTTGGAAACCGTTTTGGTCGAATCGTTCAGGTTGTCCGATACATTTTTCGAAGCGTCGTTGAGATCATGCGAAACGGATACGGTACTGTCTTTGAATTCGCGTGAAGCGATCGTCGTACTGTCTTTGAGGTCGCGTGTGGTGTTGGTCGCCGTATCTTTGGTGTCTTCGGCAAGTTCGATCGTCGAATCACGGACGTCACGGCTGACGCTGGTCGTCGATACCTCACCGCTTTTGACGGTGGCGATTTCGCTTTTACTCAGGTCGTCGCTGACTTTGACGGCCGTGTCACGGGCATCGTGGCTGATATTTGTCGTCGTGCGTTCGGCGCTTTTGCCCAACTCCACTCCGCCTTCTTTCATGCTGTCCGCAGTATCGCGTGCATCGTGGCTCATGGTCGTAGCCGTCTCTTTCATATCGGAAAACATATCTCCGAAGCTGAAGTCGCCCGCATAGACTGTCGTGGAAATTGCGGCCGCCGCTACAATACTCATCGCCATTTTGTTAAGTTTCATCTGTATCTCCTTGATAATTGACTTCCAACACTATAGAATGCCCCTGCTAAGACAAAACTTAATTAAATTTTATAGAATATCTTAAATATATTATTATACATATTTATAAAACATTTGATTCTCAAATTTCGTTGATATATTTGACACTTTAATATCACATTTTCGGAAGTATTTGCCGTGTATTTACGATTTTTTTCCCGTTTTAAATATTTTTTATCTTTTTTAGGAGTAGAATGGACCGTCGTCACATGCATATGTTTTTTTGATGACATGCAAAGTAGCGCGAATTATAAAAAAAAGGAGGACTGCGATGAGAAGAATCGTAACACTTATGCTCGCCGGCGGTATTTTAACACTGGCACAGGCCTATACGAAGGAGGACCGTATCAAGGATATGCAGATTCTCGCAAAAGCGATGGAAGAGATCCAGACGGGCTTTTTCTATAATAATAAGGATCTGGTCAATGAGGGGGCACTGAAGCTGTCCGATACGATCAACCGCATTCAGCCGCCGCTCTCCGAAGCCGAAGAGAAAGATCCGATGGCCCGCTACATGAACAACAAGATCAAGGTCAGCAACAAGATCAAGAAAAAAATTGATCAGAAAGCGCGTAACATTATCGAGCGCTTCCGCGACAACGATCCGACCCAGGCGGCACAGTCGTATACCGATATCGTCAAAAAATGTATGGAATGCCATGTGCAGATCCGCCAGTGGTAAAATCGCAGGATTTCGAAGAAAGTGAGCGTACTGTGAAAAAAATGCTGATCATGACGGTTTTGTGCTTTACAAGTTTGTTCGCTTACGAACTGAAAGTGACCGGTACCGTCGTTTCGAACAATCAGAAGATGATCGGTGCCCGCTATATGGGGTATGTCAAAAAGATCTATTTTGATATCGGTGATCACGTCGAGCGTGAAGATACGCTTTTCGAGATGGAATCGGCCGAGTTCGATATCCTGAAAAACCAGGCCGATCTTATGCTCGAACAGGCGAAGCTGATGGTCGACGAGTACCGCACCCGTATGGACAACATCCGCAGAGAACGCCGCCGTCTCAAGGATAAAGGTCTGGTCGGAAGCGACGACTGGGAGGACCTGGATATGACGGCAGACAGCACTTCGGCGATGCTCGCCTCGGCCAGGGTCCTGGTGAAAAACGCTGCGGAAAAAGTCAAGCAGATTGCGACGATTACCGGTTACCTGGAAGTCAAAGCACCCAATTCCGGCATTATTATCGACAAGCGCATCCGCGTCGGAGATATG
>JALWNV010000249.1 GCA_027083665.1 Helicobacteraceae bacterium | reverse complement strand
GTCCTATTCGATGCCGTATTACATCAACAAGCGAACGGGTGATTATGTCCGCATCGGCGGAAAACAGACGTTTTCGAACAACTTCGAATTGAGCTGGCCGCTCGTGCCGAAAGCCCGTATGCGGCTGACGACCTTCGTCGACTGGGGATGGATCGGCACGTCCTCGCTTTCGGAATTTTCCCGCGGCGGCTACGGGATTTCACTGGAGTGGTTCTCGCCGATGGGACCGCTGCAGCTGGTATTCGCCAATCCGATCAATCCCGAAAGCGAAGACCGTATATCGCACTTCGAATTTACGATCGGACAGCGTTTTTAGGAGACCTTTTCCGCTTCTGTGCGGGGCTTGGTCTTCTCTTCAAACATCAGCGGGATCTCCTTTTCCAGTCCCAGTGCTTTTATCCGTTCTTTGGCGAGATACATTTCGGTGCCTATGGGCGTGATGACGAGCCGATCGTTTTCGGTAAAAGCCAGTTCGAAATCGATATCGCGCGGTCGGTGCGTCAGCAGGGCGTCGGCAAGGGCCAGCAGGGCGTTAAGCCGGTTGAGCGTCACGGCATCGGGAAGCAACGGGGCGTAGAGATTGAAAAAAGGTTTGCCGATCCGTCTGCTTTTGTGAAAACGTACCAGGGCGGCAATTGTCATAATCTGCTCATGCGTATAGCCGTATTCGAGAGCGCTTTCGACAAGGTACTGACTGTTTTTGTGATAGGAGTAGAAGTGTACGGAGGCCCCGACCTTCGCCAGTTTCGCGGCAATGCCGAGTTCGTGGCGCCGGCGGGTGTCGATACAGAGATATCCGTGCAGCAGATCGAAAAGCCGAAGCGTCACCCGTGAAAGCTGCACGGCGAATTTCGGTTCGACGGTATGGCGGTCGAGCAGGTAACGCAGTGAAGGATTGAATCCGTGCGGAAAAGTATCGTTGTTATGGCGAAGCAAGTCGGTAAGATAGAGTCCCTCCCGCACACCGGCACCGCTGGTGATAAGCTGTTTGCATCCGATCTTTTTGAGAAAACGCATGAGGATCAGTGTACCGGGCCGGATGACATCGTAGCGCTCTTTTTTGACTCCGAGGGCTTTGAGCGCGGCATTGTCCGGGGCCGCGAGGATCTGATCGCCGAGTGCGTGGAGCGCTTTTGCCTTGAACGTAAACGCGTGCAGTTTTTTGATCGGATGCAGCTGCGTTTTCATCAGGATCTGCGCCAGTGCCCGGAAAGTGCCGCCGACACCGACGACGACTTTTTGTTCGTTCACCGGGAGCCGGGAGAGCTGTTCGTCGATATAGGCTTTCGCACCTTTGAGGTCACCGTGATCGAAAAAAAGCTCTTTGAGCCGGACAGTTCCGAGCGCGATGGAAAGACTCTCCCGGACTTTGCCGTCGGCAATGCAGGCGCACTCGGTTGATCCGCCGCCGATATCGATGGTTATCGCTTCGGTTTTCGGCAGAAGATTGGCGCAGGCGACCCCGCCGAGGTAGGCTTCGCGGCGGCCGTCGATCACTTTGATCTTCAGGTCGAGCTCGCGGCGGACACGTCGGAGAAACTCGTGACGGTTGGGGGCGTCTCTGACAGCCGAAGTCGCGACACAGAGCAGTTTCCGGGTATGGTAGGCGCGGGCGATGCCGAGGAACTCGTCGAGTGCGGACATCGCCCGCCGTATCGCCGCTTCCTGTAGATTGCCGCCGTTTTGGTAGGCTCCTTCGCCGATCCGGACGCGGCTTTTGGATTCGTGAAGAAGGAAAAAGGCGAAACGGCTGGTCTTTTCGAAGATCACCATACGGACGGAATTGGACCCTATATCGATGATCGCCGTGCGTTTTGCCATGAAAATCCGCCTTTGTTTTTAGGCGATTATACTAAAGAGAACCTCTATTGTTCCTCAAACTCCGCCATGATCTGTTCATGCTTGAATTTCAGTTCCGCGATCGTCTCGACGTTGTCGGGATCGGGGACGATGCAGTCGACGGGACAGACGGCGATACAGGCCGGTTCGTCATACGTGCCGACGCATTCCGTACAGCGGTCGGGATCAATGATATAGATGGGATCTCCCTCTTCGATCGCTTCGGTCGGACACTCTTCGCGACACGCATCGCAGGCAATACACTCTTCGTTGATTATCAGGGACATTTATACCTCGTTCATGCAGGCTCGGCTGCGAAAAATATTTTATCAGCGATTTATAGCAGAAGAAACCTTGAATGCGTTTGAAGCGGAACGAATTGTCGTCTTACGGTACTCGGCGGTCATTTTCGCAACGCGAGCGGACAGCAGAGCCTGGCATGCAGCCGCAAGGTGGCGACGGTACCGTCGATGCCGTCGCTGCGGTTGGCGAGGGAGATTTCCGCTCCCATCGCCTCGGCGGCGCTTTTGGCCAAAAAGAGTCCCAAACCGACACCGGACTTGTTCCCCAGACGCTTGAAGGGTGCGAACAGATCGACACTGTCGTCGATCCCGCACCCTTCGTCGATGACTTGAATGACGAGGTCATCTCCTTCCGCATAGCTTTTGAGCATGATCGTACGCCCTTCGGGTGTGAACTTGACGGCGTTTTGAAGGAAGTTTTGCAGGATTTGAATGAGCAGACCTTTTTGAATCGTCGCGTCGTAGTGCTCGGGCTTGAGATCGTGTTTCAGCACTTTGTTTTCCGATTTGGCCAGCAGCTGGAAATCCTCGGCTTTTTGCTTCAGGACGTCGATGACGTCGAGGTGGACCGGTGCTTCGAGCTGCGCGCCTTCCTGGCGTCCGATATTGAGGATATCGGCGACGATTTTGTTCATCTCGTCGACGGTCTCGTTGGTCTTTTTGATCGCGTCGATATACTCTTCGGGGGTACGCCTTTTGATAAGTGTGACC
>JALWNV010000248.1:10366-11953 GCA_027083665.1 Helicobacteraceae bacterium | reverse complement strand
CTTCCGAAACAGCGGGCTCTTTCGTGAAAGCATCGCGCCGCTAATCAGTTTCGGCGTCTGCAATTCACCTTCGACGGGAAAGTACAGCAGCGACGTCTGAAGACATCCGGTGTCGATATCGACGACGATGCGTCCCGATGTTTCGGTGCTGATCGCCGTGATCTTTCCGTCGCACGGTGCGACGACCCTTCCGCCTCCCCATGCCGACGGTACGCGATCGGGCTGATGATAGATCCAGACCAACAAAAACACGCCGAGCGCCGCCGCCAGTGCGAACAGCTCCAGGTCGAGCAGCACCGCGAGCAGCGCCGCAGCAGCCGCACAACCGATATAGCGCCATCCCTCTTTGAGAACAAAGCCGCCGAGTGTCTTCATGATGCTTCCGTGCCGCCTTCTTCCATCCGCTTGCTGTCTTGGGACATATCTTCGGACACTTCCCTGTCGGCCTTTTTATCCGCCGCTTCGTCAAGTTTGCTCTCGATGCCGTGTTCCTCTTCGAACCTGCGGATGATATCGCGCACCTCTTCGCCCGTGATGTTCTCACGCTCGTAAAGCAGTTCGACCATATTTTCGATCGCGCCGCGGTACTCTTCAAGACGGGCCTTGACCCCGACATAGTGTTCTTCGAGTGTCTTTTTGATAAATGCGTCCATCTCCTGCGCCATCTGCTCACTGTATTCGCGTGCCTGCGCCATCCCGCCGCCGAGAAAGGAGCTGCGCTGCTTCTCCAGCACCATCAGTCCCGCGACATCGCTCATACCGTAGAGCTGGACCATCGACTTGATAATGTCTGTCGCCCGTTCGAGATCGTTGCTGGCCCCGGTCGAAATTTCGCCGATAAAAACCTCTTCGGCCGCCCGTCCGCCGAGCAGAACGTCAACTTCCGCCAGCAATTCATGCTTCTGGGCGAGGTATTTGTTCTCCTCGGGAGTGTTGAGGGTATAGCCGAGCGCCGCCAGCCCGCGCGGAACGATAGAGACTTTTGAAACCTTTTTCGCCCCTTTCGTCGTTTCAGCCATCAGCGCATGACCGCTTTCATGGTAAGAGACGATCCGTTTCTCTTTTTCATCGATACGGCGGCTCTTCTTCGCCAGGCCGGCGATTGCGCGTTCGACCGATTCGCGGATATCGCTTTGATGAACCTCTTTTTGATTTTTACGTCCGGCAAGCAGTGCGGCTTCGTTGATGATATTGGCGAGGTCCGCGCCGGCGAGGCCCGCGGTCAGCCGCGCGATCTCTTCGAGATCCACGTCGTCGGCGATCTTGATGCCTTTGATATGGACTTTCAAGATCGCGACCCGCCCTTCGTAGTCGGGCTTGTCGACAAGCACCTGACGGTCGAAACGGCCCGGACGCAGCAAAGCAGGGTCGAGAACTTCGGGACGGTTGGTCGCGGCGAGGATAATGATCGGCGTATCGGTACTGAACCCGTCCATCTCAGCCAACAGCTGATTGAGTGTCTGCTCGCGTTCATCGTTGCCGCCCATCATCCCGCCGGCGGCGCGGCTCTTTCCGATAGCGTCGATCTCGTCGATAAAAATGATTGACGGCGCGTCTTTTTTGGCCTGCTCGAACAGGTCGCGCACC
>JALWNV010000248.1:0-10356 GCA_027083665.1 Helicobacteraceae bacterium | reverse complement strand
CACCCGTGCGGCCCCGACCCCGACGAACATTTCGATAAAACTCGAACCCGAAACCGAGAAAAACGGCACATCCGCTTCCCCCGCCACCGCTTTGGCCAACAAGGTCTTACCCGTCCCCGGGCTGCCGACAAGCAAGACCCCTTTGGGGATTTTCGCACCGAGTTCGACATAACGTTCGGGATAGCGAAGAAAGTCGACGATCTCCCGTACCTCTTCCTTGGCCTCTTCCGCCCCCGCGACATCTTCGAACTTCGTTTTCGGCTTTTCGGAGTTGACCAGTTTTTTGGAGTTGCCCATCCCCAAAATACCGCCGCCCATGTTCTTTTGCATCCGTCCGGCCATAAACATCCAAATCGCGATAATAATCAGAAACGGCAACAGCCATCCGAACATCTCGGTAAACCAGTTGCTCTCGGAGAAACCGGTGTAATCGACGCCGGCTTTGTCCATCAGCGGAACCAGCGTGTCGTCTCCGGGCACTTTGCGGGTCGTATAGGTGATCTTCTGTCCGTTTTGCTCCCCCATCGCCCGGATATAGGTCTGTCCGACCGCCACTTTCGTGATCGCATGGTTCTTGATGAGTTCTTTGAGTTCGGAATAGCTGACCTCTTTGGTCTTCGTGACGTTTTGCGCCCCCATGCCGCTCATACCGCTTTGATCCCCGATCATCGCTTTAAAGATCAGAATCACCACGACCGAAAAGATCGCGAACGTGATCAGCGGATTCTGATTGAAAAAATTATTATTGTTGTTATTGTTGTTGTTTTGATTGCTGTCTTGCTGTGCCATCGGCCATTATCCTTTGTCGGTAACGATCAGCGTCACCCATTCGTTTTGTAAAATACGGTCCGCTACCGCCATATCGGCATACGCGTCCAGAATTTTAGCCTCATATTTGTCCAAAATGCCTGAAAGAATCAACCTTCCTCCCGGCTTGAGTACCTTTTTCAGATCCGATGCGATAAAGACCAGAACATCGGCCACGATATTGGCGATTACGACATCGTACCGCCGCGATGCCCCTGCCGCGGAACCTTCCCAGACGTGTCCAAGGCGCACGCCGTTGAGGTCACAGTTCTCGAGCGTGTTCCCTACCGAAACCGGATCGGTATCGCATGCATCCGTGTCGGCGCCGAGCTTGGCCGCGGCAATGGCGAGAATTCCGCTGCCGCAACCGACATCCAGTACCTTGTCACCCGCTTCGACAACGCGGCCGACGGCCTGAAGACACGACGCCGTCGTCGGATGGTGCCCGGTCCCGAACGCCAGCGCCGGGTCGATAGCAATATTGATCCGTCCGGGATTCGGGGCTTCCCAGGTCGGATGTACATAAAAAGGAGGGACATCGACCGGCGTCACGCTCTGCTGATAGGCCTGAACCCAGTCTTGCGTCCGCTTCTTCCCGAGCCGCATATCGACGTCGACCGGCTCTCCGAGCGCTTTTTGCAGCGCTTCGGCAAACTGTTCGATGCCCCACCGGATCGTTTCGAGGTCCTCTTCGCTGCGGACGATGAATCCCGTCTCCGTCTCTTCGAAACCGACGGGAAGCGTATCAGCCAGAAAGTCGGCGAAAAGCTCCCGGTGCGACGACGGTTCGACAGTGAGTTCGTAATAGGACTCAGACATTCCCGTAGGCCTTCAGCACCTCTTCGAGATCGATCGTTCCCTCGTAAAACGCCTTGCCGATAATGACACCGGCGATCTCGTCCGTCACCGCCAGCGCCGCAAGATCGCTGTCGTCACGGACCCCGCCGCTGGCAATAGTAGGAATCCCTGAAGCGCGGGCGATCTCGAGTGTAAAATCGACATTGACACCGCCGAGCGTGCCGTCGCGTCCGACATCAGTACAGATAATCGCTTCGACTCCGGCATCCGCGAACGCTTTGGCCAGATCGGTCGCTTTCATCTCGCTCACTTCGCCCCACCCCTCGACCGCGACATAGCCGTCGATCGCGTCGATACCGACGACGACGGGATAGCGGGCCGCCATAGTCTTGACAAACTCCGGATCCTTGACCGCGATGGAGCCGAGAATGACCCGGTCGATCCCGAGATCAAGATAGCGGCGGATCGTCTCCTCGTCGCGGATACCGCCGCCGAGCTCGAGCTTGACACCGCTGTTGCGTCGGATTTTTTCGATCTGCTCGAGGTTTTTCGGCTCGCCGGCGAACGCGCCGTTGAGATCGACGAGATGAACCCACTCCGCGCCCATCTCCTCGAAACGCTTCACCAGTTCCCACGGTTCGTCCGAGTAGACTTTGGCGCTCTCCATCAGCCCTTTTGTCAGGCGTACCGCCTGTCCGTCTTTGAGATCGATTGCAGGTAAAATCACCATCGTTACATTCCTATAAAGTTATTCAAGATCGCCAACCCGTTGCGGTGGCTCTTTTCCGGGTGCGGCTGGATGCCCATGACGTTCTCCCGCGCCACGGCACTCGTAAAGCGGTAACCGTACTCCGTCTCGCCGATCACGTCTTCCGCATCGTCGCAAACCGCATGGAACGAATGGACAAAGTAGAGGTAGTGCTCCTCGTCGAGTCCGTCGAACAGCGGGTGGGGACGGGTAAACATCCGGTTCCACCCCATATGGGGAACTTTCAGCGGATGGGAAAAGCGCGTCGTATCGAAGGCGACCACTTTCCCCCCTATCAGTCCGAGCCCCTCCGTGGAGCCGAACTCTTCACTGCTTTGAAACAGCAGCTGCATGCCGAGACAGATCCCGATCATCGGCTTTCCGCTTTCGGCGAACGCTTTGAGTGCCTCGTCCATCCCCCGGCTTTGCAGGTGTTCCATCGCATCGCCGAACGCCCCGACACCCGGGAGAACCAATTTGTCATAGGACGCCAGTCTGTCCGGGTCGCTTTCGACGGCGGCGTCTTTGCCCAGTTTGGCGAAAGCGTTCTGCACGCTTGCCAGGTTTCCCATATTGTAATCGCAGATCGCTATCATTCTTCGATACTTCTTTTCGTAAATTTGATATAGACCGCCAGCGAGAGCATCAGCATCGAAACCCCGCTGATAATGTAAATGGCATTGATCAGCTTCGCCGGATCGGTCATGGCGAATTTGAATACCAGCATCAGCGCCTCGATCGAGAGGGCGATAATAATGGAACCGAGAAACCGTACCATCGTCTTGTGCGGATCGGAAGCCTCGTTTTCCTGCCGGTGGCGTCCGAGCACTTCTTCTTCGAACAGGGTTTTCACCAGATCGAAAATCGCCAGCGCCAGCGTCAGCAAAATGGTCGATTCGAAGACCTCTTTGATCTTGATCTCGCCGATATTCATGCCGAAATGCAGAAACGTCGTAATGCTTTTGATAAAAAGCAGCAGCGCCACCATCGCCAGCATGAATGTAAAAGCCGCATATCCGTAACGGAAAAAGCGGCCGAAAAACGAGTGCATCGGCATCGGATGGGCGATACGCAGCACCGCGTCGAGCGGCATATCGAGACAGGCGACATATTTGAGGTTGCCGTGTTCATCGAAGATCGGTTGCGAAGCGGTCACCGTCAATTCCTGCGTAATCAGCGAAGGATACGGATCGGTGATCGTACAGCGCCTTTCTTTGACGGCACGGTAATAATAGGCCCGGTCGGAGCGTATACGGCCCGCATCCTCATCGATCTGTTTTCCGCCCGGCAGAAAGGTCGGACTGACCTGCACCCCTTTTTCATCGAGCAGATAGGCGCCTTCGGCGTCTTGGAGGTCCCCCATGATCTTTTTTAGACGTGTCACAATCGCTTCGGTCGTGATCGAAGGAGTACGATTGGGCAGGTTCTTCGAAAACAGATAACAAAAATACGCCCGGGCTTTCGTACGGATCTCGCCGAAATTCTGTATGTCGCGTGCAACCATCTTTTTGCGTACTCCTTCGGTCAAAAATCCCGTGATTATACCCTACCCCTTGTTAAGGATGGATGATGAAGAAAGAGGCAGGGGCTTGTCATGACAGACTGAACGTATCGGGACCGTGACCTTGCGGCTTCTGCTGCGGTCATCCCTCTTTCGGCGACGGCGTTTCGGGCAATACAATCTGCCCCAGCAATTCCGCCAGCGGCCGCGTCTGCTCGTAGCGTGCCGCCGCCTCGAGGGTGTAGCGCAGCGTCAGCGGCAGGTCGCCAAGATACCCCGGCTTGCCGTCGCGCAGCCAGAGGCGGCAAAAGATCCCCAACACCTTGATATGGCGCTGCAGCCCCATGAAGTCGAACCATTTCAAAAAGGTTTCGTCGTCGGCGTCGATACCCGCCCTGTCCCGAAATCTCAGTGCCAGTGCCGCGATCCTTTCGGGCTCGAAACGGATGTAGAGGTCTTTGAGCAGCGAGACGAGGTCATAAGTGACCGCGCCGTTCATCGCGTCCTGGTAGTCGATCACGCCCATGTCACCCTCTTCGGTCACCATGATGTTGCGCGAATGGAAATCGCGGTGGACGAAAACGCCCTGCGGCTGCTGCAATACCGTCTCGCTGATCGTATCGAGCACCTTCTCCAGCATCGCCGTTTCCTTTTCCGAAAGCGTCCATCCCAGATACTTTTGTAAAAACCACGTTTTCATCAGGTCCATCTCGAGATGCAAAAACGCCTTGTCGTACGGCGGGAGGCCCTCCACATCGGCACGCTGCATCCTGACGATCTCTTCCATCGCCTGTTCGTAAAGCGTTTCGAAATTCTTTTCATCCAGCACATCGAGCAGCAACCGTGTACCGAAATCCTCGAGAACGAGAAACCCCGCTTCGCGGTCTTTTAGAAAGACTTTCGGTGCCCGGACACCCCGCGCGTGCAGCCGCCCCGTCACGTCCAGAAACGGCCCGAGCGATTCCTTTTCCAGCGACGCGTCCATCACGATGCGGCTTTCATTCCCTTTTTGCACCCGGAAATAGCGCCGGAAACCGGCGTCCTCCCCGGCGACGGCGATATTCCACTGCGCGTACGGTGTGCGCTGCAGCCACGCTTCGACCTTATGCATAGACCCCTCCCAGTATCGTATTCCGCGACGCTCCCGTCACGGAGGCCAGTTCCACCGGAGCTTCGTTGATACGCATGAAGGCCAGCCACGCGAACGCCATCGCCTCCATCCACTCCGCCGCGATGCCGTACTCGTCGGTTCGGGCGACCTCGATGTCGCCGAGCAGTGCGGCGATGCGTCCGCGCAAAAAGACGTTGTGCGCACCCCCGCCGCACAGCAGAACCCGCTCGGGGGCGTACCTTTTTACCTCGTCGACCACACTCCTGGCCGTCAGCTCCGTCAGCGTCGCCAAAACGGCATCGTCACGCAGGTCCGTGCGCAAAAAGGGCTTCAGCCACGCCGGATTGAACTGTTCGCGCCCCGTACTTTTGGGTGCGGGCAACGAGAAGTAGGGATCGGCCAGCATGGCACCGAGCATCGCGTCGTCTATCTCGCCGCGCTGCGCGATCACACCGTCTTTGTCGTACGGCACGCCGAACGTTTCGGCGCACCAGCTGTCCATCAGGACGTTTCCCGGCCCGGTATCGTATCCCAGCAGCGGCTCGTCCAGCACCGTGATATTGGCCATGCCGCCGAGATTGACGACGACCGTTCTTCCCTCGAGACCGCCGAAAACGAAGCGGTGAAACGCCGGGGCGAACGGCGCGCCCTGTCCGCCGAACGCCATGTCTTTGCGGCGAAAATCCGCGACCGTCTTTATGCCGGTACGGGCGCAGACGATGTTCGGATCGCCCAGCTGCATCGTAAAGGGCGTCTGGCCCGACGGGGCGTGCCACACGGTCTGGCCGTGCAGTCCGATCGCCTCGATGCGCTCCGCATCCAGATCGTACCGGTCGATCAACGCCGTCACGGCTTCGGCGAACAGGAGACCCAGACGATGATCGATCCTGCCCACCTCTTCGAGTGTACACGCCCCGCCGATCAGCCGCAGCAGATCCGCCCGCAGCGCCGTATCGAACGGATACGCCAGCGACGCCGCCGGCTCGATCCCGTGTTCGTCCACCGGACAGAGCACGACATCCACCCCGTCGAGACTCGTTCCCGACATGACGCCGATATAGCACTTTTTCCCGTTAGTCATGGATATGCAAAGCCTTCTTTCGGATTTTTGCACGATTATACTATCATTGCACTATGAATTACGCAACGAAACAACTCATCTATCTTCTCCTGACACTTCTGACCGTCGTCGCCGGATACGCCTATCTTCGCTACGCTTACAAAGTCACCGATACGACACCGTTTACACAGGAAATTGTCCTGATCATCCTCGGCACGATCGCCACGGTCTTTATCACCGCGCTGCTGCTGAACAAGCAAAGTGCCGTCGAGGTCGAAAAAGAACAGAACATCAAATTTCTCGAACTCAAGACGAAAACCTACGAAAAACTGCTCGACCTCATCGAGGAGATGAGTACGAAAAGCACGATTACGGACGGCGACATCACCCGGCAGCAGTACGTCACCCACCGCCTCGCCATCTTCGCTTCGGCCGCAGTCCTGAGCGAATACGACAAATTTCTCAAAACCGTTTCGGCACTTACGCAAGACCGCAGTTTCGTCAACGACCGCGAACCGCTCAACGAAGCGCTGGGAAAGCTGACCATCCAGATCCGCTTCGACCTGCTGGATGAAAACCCTTCAGGCAAAACCTACACGGTCGAGCAGATCAAACGGCTCATCCGCAAGAACTCCGACAGCTCCTCGCATATCAACCTGGGCAAGAACGGCCGCTGACAGCCTGCATCACGGCAAAAGACGCCGCCGTTCCCGCCACGAGCTGCCACGCCGGCGAAAGTGTGATGTTCCATAAATGTCCAAGGATATAGGGCTGGAAAAAGAGCACCGTCACGAACCCGCCCAGCAGCGCCCACGGTACTGTTCTTTCGCTGCCGCGCTTCGTGAAGATCGCCGAAAAGTAGACCCCCAGCAGCCCGGCGTAGGCGAAGCTCATCACCCCCAGCGCAAAACTGACCAGCGGCAGGTCGGTGTAGCGCTGCCAGTAGTAGCTCGCCATCGCCATCATTGAGAGGATAACGGCGAAAAGCACGACGGCCGCCCTTCCCGCTTTGACGTAATGCGCTTCGGGGAGGCTTTCGCGTTTCGCTTTCCACGGGCGGTAAATATCCTCGACGGCGACGGAGGCCATCGCCGAGAGTACGGAGTTCGTCGACGACAACGCCGCCGCGATCGCCCCGACCGTGACGAGCCCCCGAAGTCCCTCGGGCATTTCGTTCAGGATAAAGGTCATGAAGATCTTGATCTTCTCACCGCCGAAAGTCTCCTCCACGCTACCCGAAAAGCCCGAGAGTTCGGGATGGTTGTAAAAAAGGTACAGCAGCGCGCCGATGGCGAGAAAAAGCGTAACGACGGGAATCGTCAGTATGATCGAAACGTAAAGCGCGCGTTCGCCCGCCTTTTGGTCCCGGCAGCTGAGCACACGCTGCGCCATGTCCTGATCGAGACCGTACGCGGCGATATTGAGCAGCAGCCAGCCGGTGAGCAGGCTCCAGAGGCTGAAGGTGCCGCCGCCCGTATCGACAAGTGTCAGCTTCCCCTCCTGCGAAAGGAGCTGCACCATCGTCGAAAGGTCCGTATGCAGCGCACCGTAAAGATAGACCAGCACCGCCACCCCGGCGCCGATATAGGTAAACGCCTGAATGGCGTCGCTGTAGATGACGGACTTGACCCCGCCGGCGTAGGCGTAGGCCAGCGCCCCGGCGATCAGCACCCCGGTCGCGACGGCGACATGCCCCGCCGCGATATCGCCGTAGAGGATCATGGAGACGGCCAGCGCCCCGATATAGAGCCGCGCACCGCTGGCGAAGACGCGGCCGATAAGAAACATCATTCCCGCCGCTTTTTTCGCCCGCGCGCCGTAGCGCTTCTCGAGCAATTCGTACACCGTGACGGCTCCGATGGCGTAAAAACGGGGGACGAGCACCTTCGCGACAAACAAGACGGCCAGCAGCGCGGAAAAATAAAAACCGATGAAGGTCAGATCCTTGCGGTAGGCGAACTCCGGCCCGCCCAGGAAAGTCGCCGCCGACTGCGAGGTCGCCAGGATAGAGACCGCCGCGGCGAGCATCGGCACGCTGTTGCCGCCGACGAAGTAGTCGCGCACCGTGCGGACGGAAAAGCGCGAAAAGAGCCACGACGAAAGCGCCAGTACAAAGAAATAGCCGCCGAAGACAAGCCAGTCGAGTATAGAAAAGCCCATCAGCTCGCGGGGCTCGCAGAAGATGAGGTGGCGGGCGGGCCGCTGAGGTTCAGGTCGCGAACCGCCTCACGCACCTGCCGCATGAACTTCGGCCCGGGATCGCGTTTTTGCGTCCGATACCCCTTGTCCTTCTCCAGCCACAGCGGCGTACCCTCCATCCGCCGGTATTCATAATGCCCGATCAGATACTTTATGCCGGGATATTTTCGTTTGAGGTAGCGCACCAGCGCGATGTTCGCGCGCACCTGCGCGGGGGTCAGATCCTCTTTTTCGTTGCCTTCACCGCCGACGTTCTCGATGCCGATGCTGCTGTAGTTGAGCCCGATGACATGGCGGGCCATCCACCTCTCTCTCATCAGGCGGTAGATCGTACCGTTTCGGTCGACGAGAAAGTGCGCGGAGACGTTGAGTGCGCCGGCCGAGGCGATATCGGTGCGCGCACCGCGAAGACGCTGAGGCTTGAGCATCGCGTAGGAGCGCTCCGTACTGCCGTCTGCCGTCCAGTGCAGCACGATGATTCTGGGGTCGATCGTGATATCGTCGACCGTTTTGCCGTAATGCTCTTCGATATAGCGCCTGGTCAGTTCGATCCGCTCGGGACCGAAATCGATGGGACGCTCGATCATCTTCGGTTCGCCGATACGATATTTTTTCATCAGCGTATCGATACGACGGCCGGCCTCGGCAATCCGTTCGCGAGGGATACGGCCGGATTGAACCTCTTCGTAAATCGTATCGATCGTATTCTTGACAGAATTCTTTCCGAGCTGACTTCCGAACAGCAGCATATCGACCCCGGCATTGATCGCAAGCCGCACCGTTTCGCGCAGCGTATAATGCTGCGAGATCGCTTTCATCTGAAGATCGTCGCTGACGATGACACCTTTGAATCCGAGCGTTTCGCGCAGCAGCTGCGTATTGACCTTGTATGAAAGTGTCGCCGGATATTTCGGATCGAGGCGGGAGTTGAAAACGTGCGCCGTCATGATCATATCGGCCCGGCCCGATTCAATAAGTTTTTCATAGGGCTCCAGTTCCGCCGGCGTCCAGGTCCGGGTCACATCCACAAAACCCTTGTGCGAATCCCCCAGCGACGAACCGTGTCCGGGAAAGTGTTTGAGTACGGGGACGATACCGTGTTCGCGCAGGGCATCGATAAAAACCGAAGCGTACTTCACAACCTTCTCCGGCGTCTTGCCGTAAGAGCGTCCCAGACCGTAGATAACAAAATTTTTCGGATTGACGGCAAGATCGACGACGGGGGCGAAATCCGTATTGATCCCCTCTTCGGCAAGTTCTTCCGCCAAGGCTCCGTACGCTTCCAACGCAAAAGCGGCATCCCCTTTCCGGGCGATCTTCCGTGCCGAAGGCGTCCCGCGAAATCCGTCTGAGGGTTTGAGCCGCTGCACCTTTCCCCCCTCCTGATCGACAGCAATGAGCAAAGGTGCCTTCGCATACATCTGCAGCCGGGCCGTCAGCCGCTTCAGCTGTTCGGGCGACGCGATATTTTTCACCTTGTCACGATGACGGAAACGGCGGTCAAACAAAATCACCCCGCCGATTCTGTACGTTTGCAGATCCCGGACGAACGCCTGATCCTGCGAAAGCACCGGCGTCTCGAAACCGACGATGAGCATCCGTCCGATCATCTGCCGCAGCCTGTCCGCTTCTTCCGCCGACAATACCGCTGCAGCCAGCCAAAACCCTATCGCAAACCGCCAAAGCACGGCGGTACGTTCGCCGCCACCTCTTTCCTGCGGCATCAGAAAAACTTCGCGCTTTCCATCTCCTCGCGGAGCGCTTTTTCCCGTCGGGTCTCCTCGCGCCGTTTGACGGCGGCGTTGGAGGGGTTCTCGGGAATAGAAAAAACGGCTTTGCCGTACAGGGTACAGCCCTTGTCACCGGGATCGCACGGTTTCTTCAAAAGTTCGCACTCTTCGCCGATCTGATGCGAACAGGTCCATGCACTGCTCATTCTCTTTCCTTTTTTTTGAGGTACCGTTTATTACCGCGATTATACTATAATGGACATTTCAAAAGGAGGTCCCAAATCAGGAAATAGAAATTCCACCCGAGGCAGTACACGCAAAGAAACTGCACGAAAAGGTGAATCCAAAGCCGACAACTGCAAGTTTTCACTGATGAGATTGAATGCGTTCTGTTTTCGATGT
>JALWNV010000247.1 GCA_027083665.1 Helicobacteraceae bacterium | reverse complement strand
GATCGTAAGAGCAAAACCCAAAATAAAGGAAGACACATGAAAAGAACATTTGCAATTTCGATGATAGCGGCGGCACTGATGCTCGCAGGATGCGGGTTGGGGTCGGTGAATACAAACGATGGCGGCGTTGCCGCTTCTATCGATGACTTGAACAAGACCGTAAGAGACATGAACACATCTGTGAATGTCGATGTAAACAACGACATCAATAACACCGTATATCCGCCGAACGTCGATATCAATACAACGGTATACCCTCCGATCGTCGAGGTGAACAATACCGTTGTCATCGATTACAATGACATGAAAATCGATGTTCTCGGTTCAGGAACATTCTCCGATCCGTACATCCTTCGACAGGCAGTTTACGAAAATATTCCGCAGGGCATCACGTGGTTCATTGCGGACAACCTGAGCTCAAACTGTACCGTCAGTGCGATCTCGTCGGTCCAAGTACAGGCTTACCAGGTCTATGACGACCGATTCAATGTCACAGGGGCCGGTTCCGCTTCTGCATACGGCCAGATCATTTTCGACGTGAACGACACCTCCTTTGCACTTGTCGGGGTCTTGTGTCGCGACGGCAACGCGACGATACTGTTCGCCGGCGACTGTCTTGCGAAGCCTACTTTCTATTAAGGAGTGCCATGGGGAATGCATAGCGGATTTTGTACGGGAGATGTTGCCGAACAGGCCAAAAATTCTTATTCGAAAAAGGGATGATATGAACTGGACGATTATCGGAGAGATCGCGGCACGTGCCGCATACAAAGTCTTCTCGATGTGGATCAAAAAAACACAACCGGTTGACGCACTCAAGGAACTGATCGCACAAGTAGACATGATGGATCTGCTTAATGCACAGAAGCGCGAGCTTGTCTATAGCAAAGCAGAGGCGATTTTTGACCGCGAATGGAAGGAAACAAAAGATTTTGTCAAAGATTTTGCCTTCGCCATCGCACTAAACGAGGTCAAGAAAGGATTGTAAGATGATAGAATGGATTACACAGCATGGAACTGATTTGTGGAGTATTTTTACCGGTGTCGTCGCTGTTGCATCAATCGTTGCAAAGCTCACTCCTACCGAAACCGACAATAAAATCATCGGTGCTATATTGACTGCGATTGACAAAATCGCACTCAACAATCCTCCGACAAAAGTAGTGAAATGAAAAGCATCCTCGTCTGGCTGTTTCAGGTGATCTTCGAGTCACTGGGTATCAAAAAGATGATCCGTGCCTCCAGACGGCGGCGCTATATGCGTAAAGTAAGTGAGGAAATGCATGAGAGCGACGATGCTGCTACTATCGCTCGTCTTCGTGATGAGCTGCTTTGAGGGGTGTGCAAAGACTGTCTATGTCACGGGAGAGATCAAAGTAAAACGTCTGCGCAAAGACCAGAATTTTACAGCACCCGAAAACGGCTATTTTGTCAACGACTACACATGGATCAAAATGAACGAAAAAATCTTTGATGCGAGGGAATAGACACCAATAAGCGGCGAAACTTGCATTTCATTTTCAAATTTCTTGCGTTTTAAATTCGGTTTTACAACTCGTCGAGTATTACTACGGTGTCGTCGTCGCCGAAGCACTCTACCGCACCCGCCAGCAGGCGGAAAAAACACTGAAACTGCACTACAACAATGCCAGGAAACTCAAAGAAAACGGCCAGATCGCCGAAATCGAACTGCTCAACGCCAAAGTGAAGCTCGAGGACGCGGGAGTGCAGAGACTCAAAGCCCGCCATAAACTGGAGATCGCACGTTCGGCCCTGGCGGCACTGACCGGAACCGAAGCGCCGCCGCGCTCGCCGCTTTTCGTCGCCGACGCCGATAAATCCCAATCGTTTTACGTCGACAAAGCCGAACACGGCTATACCGCACTCCGGCTGCTCGATGCGAAATCAAAACAGACCGACGCTCTGCTCGCTGTCGAGGAGGCCGGATGGCATCCGCAGGTGGCGGCCTACGGCGATTACAATCTCTACCGCGACGAGTCGCCGCTGATGCAGAGCCTGCCGACATGGTTCGCCGGTGTCATGGTGAAAATCGACCTTATCAAGCGCAGCGACCGCAGCGAAAAGGTGCAGATGGCGAAACTGCTCGGCCAGAAGGTACGGCATCTGCGCCTCGAAGCGCTGGAGAACCTCGGTATCCTCGTGGAAAAGACCTACAAGCAGATGCTTGCCTCATACGAAGAGTACAACAGCCTCGATTCGTCCCTCGCCCTTGCAAAGGAGAACTCCCGCCTGCGAAGCCTGTCGTTTGCCGAGGGGCTCAGCACATCGGTAGAGGTCGTCGAGGCCCAGGCCTTTTTGCAAAGCATCAACACACGGCGACTCAAAGCCGCGTACGACTATGTGCGGCACGTCGCACGGCTGTGCGTACTGATCGGTGAACGGGAGCGGTTTTTCAAAATCGCGCAAACCTCTGAGGAAGTGAAATGAACAAGATTGTCTATGTCATCATCACCGCGGTGGCGCTGCTCGCATTTGGCGTCGGATATGAATTCTACAAGACCTACCAGCCCAAAGCGACTGTCTTTCAGGGGATGATCGAGGCGCAGAGCTACGGCGTCTCGTCCAAAGTCCCCGGCCGTATCGACAAAGTTTTCGTCAAAAAAGGCGACTTCGTCAAATCGGGTACGCTCGTTTTCACCATCATCAGTCCCGAGCTCGACGCGAAGCTGGCACAGGCCAAAGCGGCACAAAGTGCGGCGGAAGCGAAAAAAGAGGAGGCCGACAACGGCGCGAGAAAGGAGCAGATCAAAGCGGCCGAAGACCGGTACCGAAAGGCCAAGGCCGCCGAAGCATTGATGAAAACGACCTACGAACGTATCGAACGGCTTTATGAAGAGGGGGT
>JALWNV010000246.1 GCA_027083665.1 Helicobacteraceae bacterium | reverse complement strand
CTCAAGGCACCGGTCGATCAGGCGATCGCCAATACGGCGACGAAGATCGCGACGGGGCTTGGCGGCGATGTCGCGATTTTCGCGCAGTACGATGCTGAGCAGCTCAAGTGGATGGCGGTCGACATGATCATGAACTCGCCGGTGGTCGAAGAGGTCAACCGTAAACTCTATGCGATGATGTCCGAAGCGGTCGAGCAGGTCAATTCGGTCGCGCAGATCGCGTTTGATCAGGTCAACGCCGTCATACAGGACAGCATCGAGGCGGTGAGTGCGCAGGCGAACGAGGCGCTGCAGTCGGCGACGGGAGACCTGACGGCCGATATACCGCTCAAATCGGCCAAGGTGGACGGATACGCCACGATCGCCGGAAACAACCTTGAGCGGCTGCATATCGGTGCGGAGTGGACGATGTCCGGCGACAGTGACGACAGCAGTACGACCTACGGTGCCGCGCTCGACGTGACGAGCTGGAGCGCCAACGGCAAAGGGGCGGCTTGCGGCGTGGCGGATGCCAACAGTACGCTCGACGCGAAGATTTCGGCGATGGGCCTGCCCATCTCCATCGGCGGTTCGGATGCGACGATCCGCGAGATCTATCTGGGCTTCATGCTCGAGCACATGGTGCCCGGCGGCGTGTTTGGCGGCATCACCGTCGACGGTACCATCGAGTTTCAGGCACTCCAGCTGTACGATCTGGCATACGCCGCGGGAACGGGCAGCGTGGAGAACTATATCGGGGCCTCGGCAGGGGCGATCCTTGGCGATGTCCAGATGGCGGCGGTTTTCCTGGTCGGAAAGACCTGTAATGCCGACGTGCTGACGGCACTCGATCCGCAGGTGGCGGAGTTCATCGAGCTTCCCGGAGGGGTCTTCAACGGCGTCTACGCCCGCGGGTCGGCCAGCGTGCCGGTCTGGGTCAACGGCTGTGCGCTCACCGTCGGTGTCAGTGCCGATGTCGGAATGTGGGTCCTGATCGGGCCGCCGCTGACGATCGGGGGACTGATGGGCGGCGGCGCCTACGGCAAGGCGCTCTGTATCGCTTCACTGCGCGGACAGGTGCTGGCGATGGGACAGAAGTCCGGAGATTCGTACAGCTTCAGCGGCGAGGGCTTCGGCGTCGCGGGTGTCGGTTTCGACTGTGACCCGGTGACGTGGACCTCGGTGTCGCGCAGCCGCGAGGACAGTTGGTGCGGTACGGGAGACGCCTCTTTCAGGGCGGTCTACAAATCGGGCTGGTCGATCGAAGATCTTTCGACCTCGGCCATTCATTAAGGAGAGAACGATGCGAACGATTCAATGGATCTTGACGATGATGGCGGGGGTGCTGACGGCTGCCGTGCTGCATGCCGCGGAAAGCGACCAGTTCTATTTTCTGGCCAGAAGCGCTCCGGCGGATTCCATGACGGCACAGGCGCCCGAAGTCGTCTATCTCCGCTGGGACGTGGTCGAAGGGAGTCTTCCGGCGGATATCGACCGGTTTGTCGTCAAGCGCGACGGAACGCAGATCGCGGCGTTTCCGGCGCGGACGACGATGACGGCGGAGGCGATCGCCGCACTCTACGCTCCGGCGGAGCAGGCCCGGCGCAAAGCCGAGACGATTGCCTGGCTCGACGATGAAGGCGCGCAGAGCGACCCGCCTTACCGTGTCGATGCCTCGAACTTTGCACAGGTTATCTACGATCATCTGCACGATGAAAACGCTCCGATGTGGGGAATGCTCGCCGGCCGGAACGACTTCAATATCGCGCGGGCGAGGTACCGGGGAATGATCGACGCTTCCGTGGCGGGCGGGCATACCTACCGTTATGAGTTGCTGGCGGAAAACAATGCCAGCGGAACACCGCAATATGTACGGATGGGGGAAGCGAGTGTGGCGGTCGGCTCCGTGCAGCCGCTGCCGAAAGTCACCGATTTCGAGCAGGTGCACGGTGTCGGACGATGTGACGCACCCGAACGCTTCAAGGAGCACGGCACGCTCTATCTCAACTGGAGCCATCCCGGTACGAACAAAGTCGAGAAGTACGGCAACGCCCTGATGATTTCGGGATACGATCTGTACTGTACGACGACCGACACACCGCCCGCTTCGCCGGTCGATATCGCGGCGCTGGCCTCCGCAGGCGGATACGACAGCCGGGGGGAGCCGATCATGCCGTCGTGGCTGGTGAAACTCAACGACCGCCCGGTGACGATCAGCGCGGCGCTACAAAGGATGGAATCCGCCCTTTTCGCAGCTAATGCTGCTGCCGGATGATTTGCGGGAAAAAGGCATGGGGCCGGGAGACCGCCGCTACTGTTTCGCCGTCGCACGCGATTTCACGGGTAACTATTCGCAGACTTCCGACGAACTCAACGTCACGGTCCCCGATATGACCCCGCCGCCGGCGCCGTGGAATGTCTGGACGACGAAATATACCCATGACGACACATTCAGACTGGAGTGGCTCAATACCGACGTCGCGAACTATTATGCCGAACATACCCGCGGACGGAAATACTGCAACCTGCCGACGGCGCGGCTCGACAAGGATCTGGAGTGGGTCGGCGCGGATCAAAGCTGCGACGCCAACACGACGCGACGTATCGCGCTCGATCCGCAGGAGTACCTCGTCTACCGTTTCGACAGCGTGGCGGCGGCGCAAAACTTCAAAGACAGCGACGGTGACGGCTACAGCGACAGTGACGAGTCGGCACCCGTCGCGGGAGCGGCGCTGCTGCGCCTGCCGGGAACCGCCTGCAAATACGACGCCGCCGGAACGCTGCCGTATCCGAACTATCTCGCGGCGCGGGTCGCTGCGGTACCTGCGGCGCGTATCGGCGGCAAATCCGTCGTGACGTTCACCGATACGGAGGTGCCGCTGCACAAAGGGAAGTATTTCTGGTACCGCATCGCCACGCGAGACGCCAACGGGCAGCTCAGCGAGCTGAGCCAGCCGGTGCGGGCCTTTTTTCCGAAACGCGCGCTGCCCGACCGGCCGGCGGACCGGATCGGTACGAAGCGGTGCTGGTACTCCGCCGGCTCGGAGAGTACGTCGAACGTCGAAGGCGGTATTCCGCACCCGGTGTTTCTGGACTTTTCGAAAAAAGCGGACTACGGAACGATCGGCTGCGCTTCGGACGAAAGAGTGCTGATGACGAAAACGCTTCGTGCCGAGGGCTATTTCGCCGCGCAGGCGAAAACGGCCTATCTCGATGCCGCGGAGTGCCGCCGCCTCAACGATATCAATACCCGCTGTTCGAGTGAAGTCGCAGCCCGTTTCTACAAAGCCGACGGCACGAAACTGGCCGAGACGACCGTTTCGCGCTGGCTGTGCAGCTTCGTCTACGACGAGCAGAGCGACTCCAACCTCTCCGAGCCTTCGGATACGGCGGAGCTCACCGCGGAGTGCGGCGGAGAGGTCGAGCCGCCCGAAGACGGCACGGTCACGGACGAACCGATTTATCTCGATCCGTCGGGTATCGATGACTGTATCAAGGTCGGCTACCGTGTCAACGGGGTCTACTATCTCGAAGGGACACATTGTCCTCCGTTTGGGGGTCTGGTGCCCATCGAGACGCCGCAATTCGGCGGGGGTGAGCTCTGCGTAGAGTATGAGCTGCAAAACGACAACGCCGAGAGTTCGATGCGCTTTCGCGCGCCGTGCGTCATCCGGCCTTTCACGATGAAAGTGTTCGCACCGCAGGCCGTTTCCATCGTGCCGTCGGCGACGGAGCCGTCGGCGACGATCGTGTGGGCGCCGCCGAAGCAGACGATCGTGGCGACGATGCTGGAGTGGTACCGCAAGGACGGATCGTCCTATCACAGTGATCTGGTGCCATATGACAAGCAAAACCTTTCGGCCGACGGAACGCAGAGTCTGCAGGTATCGATCACGGCACCGCCCCCGGGCAGCGAGTGGCAGGAGGAGTGGTGTTTTCACGCCCGCACGCTGGGCAAGACCGGCGGAGCGCCCGAAGAGGCGTATTCGGAGTGGTCGGACGAGGTATGTGCGATCCGTCAGCCCGAAGCGGCGGTACTTCCGCAGTATATCCCCTGGCCCAAGATCGCTCTGCCCGAAAACGACGGCAGTCTGAACGCAGGTTATTTCAGATATGACGGTTTACCGATCATCGAGCTGACGGATACCATCGATGTGGAAGGAGAAGGGTGCGGCCGCGGCATCGTGCCTGACTGTCTGTACGGCGCGAATCACTGTCTCGTCAACGGGCCTATCCAGGGAGACTGCCGCCTGTGCAAACTGCTGCGCGACGCGCTGGGCGACAGTTTCGCTTTCGTCGTTTACCGCCAGGAGGCGGACGAGCCGGGTGCGGCGGGCGCATCGGCGTATTATCAGGTTTCGCCGCTGATCGACCGGCTCTATTGCAGCAGCGCATCGCGGGTGGAAGATCCTTTTGTGACGCTGGTGCATTACCGTGTGGGTGACGATGTTGTCGACGAGTACAAGATGGTGTACCGCGATCTCTTCGCACACGAGATCGGAAAATATTACCGCTATCAGATCGTGTATTTCGACCGCAAGGGCGAGATTACGGGCTACAAACAGACCGGCTGGGTTCAGGCGGTGGCGCCATGAGAGCGAAGGAGCGAACAATGAAAACGAAAAGATCCGGATGGATAGGGATGTTCTCGGTAGTTGCGGCGTCGCTGCTTTCGGCGTCGCCCGTTTTCGACGGCACCCGTGCGAACGCGTGGCTGCTGGATGACCTGACCGGCCAGATGGTGTCGTCGATGACGCTCGGCGGCGACTGGAGCGTCGGGGCTTCCGATGCGGGCGGCGGAAGCGTCGATGTGCTGTTTGACAGCGGCGCGAGTGAAACGGTTAACCTGGTGGACCTCGCCAAGCAGAGTGTGCTGGTCAACCGGCTGTCGGGGAGTCTGCCGTCTGCAGCATTCGCGGCGGGCTGCTCGGTGAGCGGCCTCGATATCGGAGGCGGCAGCGCGGCCGGGACACAGCCCGAAGCGTACATTTCACCCGCAAGCAGCGTGTTCGACAAAACGGTCAAGGTCGATTTGCGCGCCGTCCCGTCTCGAACCGCGGATCCGCAGACCCATCCGGCCGATTTTACCTGGTGGATCAACGGTACGCATTACAGCAAGACGGTGAGCTGGGATGAAAACGACGGCTTTCTCGTGTCGTTCTATCTTTACGAAGATGGGGATTACACGATCGATTTTCGTGTCGGCTACGACGGCAACAGCGCCGATGCGGTACGCTCGGTGATCCGCATTCAGGGTTCCGACCCCATGCGCGACAGCGACGGCGACGGCGTGCCCGACAGCTGGGAAATCGAACACGGGCTCGATCCGTTTTCGGACAATCTCGCGCAAGATAGCGACGGCGACGGCTGGTCGGATTTCGACGAGGCGCTGCGCGGCAGCGATCCGTCTTCGGCGGGCGACGCACCGCTTGACAGTGACAATGACGGCTGGTCGGATTTCGACGAGGAGAACCTGCGGCAGACGAACAAGAACGATACGCTCAAGTATGACGCGACCCGTTTTCCGTGGGTTGACCGCCCTTCGGCGACACGGCTGTACGAGGTGGAGTATCTGCTCGGCGGAAGGATATCGAAATCGGACGAGAGCGGACCGTTCGTACCGACGGCGACGTTAAGTATCCTCGATACGCAGTGGACGACGCTGTACGCCTATGACGAGCTGCCCGACGAAGCGACGGTCAAGGCATACGACAGCAGCTACAGCCTGACGGATCTGCCGGTACGCTTTCAGGCTCCGATCGCCGAAGGGTATCTGCAATCAGGAGCGCTGCCGATGGGACTGCGGATTCCGGCCGGAAATCCCGCCGTGGTCTATGCCGTCGAGGACAATGCGAGCCGGACAAACAAATGGGCGGCCAAGGCATGGGTCGACAGCAGCGGTGATCTGCTGCCCAAAGCGGTGCTGCCCGAGCTGACCGAAGCCAACGGTTACGGCTGGGAAAGCGCGGCGGAGTGGGAAAACGCCTTTGTCCGCTACCTGCACGACCATCTTGTCGTCAGCAAGGAGGTTCTGTTGACACCGTACAGCTCCATGGATGTCGCCCTGACCGAGGCGGTGATCGCCTGGGTGGACGGCGGCGACAGCGGTCCGATGGTACTGCTGGGTGACCGGGCGTCGCGCAATGCAGCGGGGGCGGCGGCGATCATGCGCAACCGTCTGGATATCAACGGATCGACGATGAACGCGCTGCATACGCATCTGCGGACGGATATGGAAGACGGCTATTTCGATCCGTTTCTCGCACAATCGAACGCCCTGTACCTTCCCGATGCCAATCTGACCAATCTCGCGACGGCGACCCATGCGCTGGCCGCGATTTTGCAAAAAGCGGATACCAATGCCTCGCTGCCCGTCAGGTACGATCCCGATGCCGTCTACCGGGCGCGGCTGCAGTATACGGTTGAGCCGAAGCTGCTGCGCGAAGTGGATGCGCAGCTGCTCAATCCCGCAGGGGACTTCGACAGCGATCTCATCCCGAATGATGTCGAAATGATGCAGCCGTATATCCTGTTCTCCACTCCGCAGGCCGTCGACAGCGACGGCGACGGTTTGGTGGATATCAACGATCCCTGCCCCGCCGACAGAGCGAACAGCTGCCTGATGCTGCCGGATCTGCATGGCGACAGCGACGGCGACGGCGTGGAGGACTTCCTCGACAACTGCCTGCAGGTTCCCAATCCCGATCAGGCCGACAGCGACGGTGACGGTTTCGGCGATGCCTGTGCCGCGGATTTTCACATTCGCCGTCCGACGACGAATCTGACGATTCTCTCCGGTACGCCGGTCTGGCTCGAGGGGGTGCAAAGCGGCGGCAGCTACAGCGACCTCTCCTACGAATGGGATCTCAACGCGACGGTGCTCTCCACGGATCTCGCCCCGGGCTTCGTGACGCTGGGCGGGGAAGGAAGCTATCGTCTTTACCTGACGGTATTCGAAAACGGCACCCCGGTCCATTCCGAATCGCGCGATGTCAGGATCGTCGTGATGAACTCCACCGCGCCGCTCGCCGGCGACGATGCCTATTATGTCGCCTCGGGTGCTTCGCTTACCGTCGGCGCGTCGAACGGGGTGCTTTCGAACGACAGCGACGGTGACGAAGATCCGCTCTCGGCGGTGCTGGTCAGCGCCCCGGTGCACGCGGCGTCGTTCACCCTGCAGGCCGACGGCAGTTTCAGCTATACGCGCGATGCGGCCTATGCGGACGATTCGTTTACCTACCGTGCCTACGACGGCAAGGACTATTCGGGTGTCGCCACGGTCCATCTCTACCGTTACGACCACGACAGCGACGGCGACGGCATGCCCGATACCTACGAGATGCAGTATCCGGGCTATCTCGACCCGAACACGGCGGACGCCGCACTCGATGCCGACGGAGACGGTTTCGACAACGGCACCGAATATGCCGAAGGCACCGATCCGAGCGATCCGAACGATTATCCGCAGACCGCTCCGGTAATGGCTCCGATCATCATGTATCTGCTCGACTGAGAAACGGATACGTTTCTCCGCCGAGGCTTCAAAAATCACCCTTCAGGGTGGTGCGTCAAGAAAATCAAAGTGCTGCAATAAGGATAGATGATATTTATCGGATAGGTATGTTTTGAGATATTGTCGATACCTGCAGTAAACAAAAGAGCAGATGGAGATACGCTCCGCTTTTGTCGCGTTGTCGCCGTTTTCGATCGGGACCTGAGCTCCGGTACGCCGCAAAGCTCGCGACCCGGCCTAAGCATTCCGGTACGGGTGGCACCTTTCAGGATAAAATGAAACACAGCCGCACTGACGACAATGCCCGGCTGCGAAGCTGCCCCTGCCTGCTACCTTTTGCGGAACTGACCGAAACAGCCTCAGTTCAGCAGGAACATCAGCAAGGCGGGGCTGGTGTTCGTCAGCTGGTCGGGGGAGTAGTCGAAAATGGATACTTCTTTGGCATTCTTGTTGCCGCTGACAACCCGGCTGTTCGTGATGGCGACATCGCTGCCGAAGCTGTCCGCGTTCAATGGCTGAAGCGGCGGGCGTTCCGTCCATGCCGTTCCGTTGTAGTCGTAGGCGAAAACGGCACCTTTGCCGCTGTCGATATCGGGTGCGGAGACGACGGCGAGATTGCCGTTGACGGCGACATGTGAACCGTAACCGTTGGCGACGGAGGAGACGGTCGAGCCTTTCAGCGAATATCCCATCTGTTCCCATGCCCAGGAGGGTGGGGGAGCGGTCATGGCGAAGACGGCGGCTTCCCCTTCGTCGGCAGTGATGTTGCCCAGCCTGTCCCTGTAGCCGACATTCTCTTTTTCTGCGCCGACGATCAGGCGCACGGTGTCGTAGGTCGTGTCGTTGTTCTCGAGATCGACGGCGGTCCCGAAAGCGGAGTCTTCCACGATGCCCTCATCGAGTGTCAGGAATATCGGTATGGATTGGTGCAGACGGTATTCGTCGTTTACGGTTATCCAGGGCTCACCGGGATCGGTACCTTCGTCGAGCCGGTACAGATAGGCGGCGCCTTTGCCCTGATAGGTGCTTGTAGTGCCGTCCCTGTTCGTATGGGTCACATCCTCACCCGGTGCTCCGACGGCAAGGTACCATTGGGCGCCTTCGATCGAAAGCGCGACGCTTTCGCCAAATCGAACGCCGTTTCCGGCACTCGGGGTGACAACCGTCCCGTTCCAGTCCGTCTGATCGCTATAGTAGTGCAGCTCGACCTCTCCGCTTGCCGGTTTGCCCGAAACCAGTATTTCGGTGACATGCCAGATGAATTTCAAATTTTGTACTGTCGCTTTGGCGTAGGAGTCGAGATCGACCGCCCTTCCGCTCGTATTGTAATCGTCCGTGAGGAAGGTGGTATTCTTGTCGAACCCGTCGCCGGTATTGTTGAGGCGATAGACGAGGATGCCGCTATGAGGAGAAGTCTGTCCTATGGCGTACTCGTCGATTTTCGGTGAGCCGATGGCCAACACCACATCGTTGCCATGGACATCGCTTTGATCGTCGATGGCGAGGTCCGTTCCGATCTCGAAAAAATGAAACTCATCGTAGAGAGAGACCGCTACCATCGGAGAGACGATTTTGTCGAAAGGCTGCCATGTTCCGTTTGCATCGGCTTTGAAAACGTAGACGGCGTTCTCCCCGGGATCGCCGACTGCCGCGTACTGCCCGTCGGTATCGACACTGTAGCCGAACGATACGGCGGAAGAAGGGTCCCCCGCCACTTTTCCCGCTTCGCTCCAGTTCCCATGCAGCGCGACCGCCGCCGCACTGATGGCTATGATGTTTTTCAAACGTCTCATGTTTTTCCTTTCGGCATATTTTATCCTTCAGTCGATTATGCATCCTCGGCGTTGCAAAAACGTTGCAAATTTCTTTTCCTTATTCCGGTTACCCCAGCAGATACATGATGATTGCCGGAAGGGCGTCGGTGCCTTTGCCGGCACCGGGGTCGTTTTCGCTGCAGCTGCCGCTGTCTTCTATCCAGTAGCCCGAGCACATCTCGCAGTCTTGTTTGCGATGGACGTCGGCGGCGGGGCAGCAGGTGAAGTACTGCAGCTGGCACAGCAGGTCCGCCCCGCAGGCATTTTGGACCTGCTGTGTGCAGGTGAATTCGTAGGCCGAAGCCGGGAGGCCCGGTAGCAGCAGTATCGCCAATGTCAAAAAGCAGTCGCGTAAACGTTTCATCCTCATCTCCTAAAACGTCGGATAATCGAACGGATTGGACAAGATACCGTTAAACCATAGCTTGCCGCCGTCGTACCGGAAATCGATCCGGACCTTGTCGCTGCCGACTAGGCTGAGCGGCCCGGTCGAATGGTGAGCGTTTTGTATCCGCAGGTAGACGCTGACCCTGAGGTCGTCCATGGAAGAGAGCTCCTGATCCAGCGTGACCGGGATACGGATCGTTTCGCCGCGGTAGCGGTCGCTGTAGTACTGGATATGCCCTCCGTCGTGCAGCCGGAATCGCGTATTATTGCCTTCGTAGACTTTAAGATCGTCGATGCGTACGATCGTCTCGTCGTCGGGGTAGGCAGGGTCGTATGCCGCGAGGCCGTCGAGTGCGTCGAGGTCGCCGCAGTCGGCGACGGAACCGCGGACGGTTCCCATCGGGTCGGAGAGATCATCCATCGTCGTCAGTACATTCTTGACGTCGTGAAAGACGGGATCGCCCGATTCAAAAAATGCGTCGATGAACTGCTTCGGCGTCAATTCTCCCTGTACCGCGGCGACGAGCGAGGAGGCGAAGGCATCGAAAAAGTAACCGACGATCTTGTTCCCCGCCGCCAGCCCGCTGGCCAGTTCGCTCGCCGCCCAGGAGGCGAAGGCCTCGATAACATGGCCGTCGAGATCGGCGTAGTTCCAGCGCAGGCCTGCCAGGTCGAGGTCGATCTGGTCGATATCGGTTGTGCTGTCGCCGGAGATATGGCGGTAATGGACTTTCCCCGACAGGTCCCAGACGCCGTAGATGGTTTTGACTTCATAGCTGTTCTTGACATTCCACTGCGCGTCCTGTACCCATGCCGCATACCGGCACGCGTCGATGTCGGCGGTGTCGGTATAGATCTGCCTGACGGGGATGTCGGAGAGATCGTTGTTTTCGGAAGTGACCCGGAGAAGGATAGGTCAGGTCGACGTAACCGTCCTTGTGCACCAGCAGGCGGTAGGTTGCCTCGCTGTCGACGGGCAGGTCGCCGATGGTGAACGTGCCGTCACCCGCTGTCGTCACTCCCGTGCCGATTCCCATGACCGAGACCGTGGCACCGCTGACAGGGTTGCCTCCGCTGACGACGGTTCCGGTGATCGTGCCGCGCGGTTTCGCCGCCAGTGTCAGGTTGTACTCGTTGAGCCTGCCGCCCTCGATGTAAGGGGTGAAACTGTGGGGATAGTAGCCGAAGACGGTGACGTTTGCGTCGTATTCACCGGGCATCATGTCGCGTATCCGCAGACCGCTTTCGCTGCCGAGTCCGCTGTAGCGGTAGCTTTGCCATTCATACAGTGACGTGTCTTCACGGTGCGCCGCTTCGGTAGTGACACGCAGCGGGACGGGGTGCAGGCTGTCGTTTCCGTCGTCGCCGCCGAAATACAGTTGCAGGTCGCCCGGCGGCGGCAGATGGAAAATGCCGTCGGCGGGTTCGGGGCTGCCGCCGGCTGTCACCGGCAGTTTCATGTGCGGGTAGCCGTATTTGAAGAAGGTGAAAGTATATCCGCCGTCAGGCAGGACCGTGTCGAAGCGTCCCTCGCTGTCGCTGTAGTGCGACATCGTGACGTCGTTGGAGGTGCCGCTGACGGTTTTGGTGCCGGTAAGCGTATAAAGCACCTCCGCGTTCGCGATCGGGTACGAATCGCCCCCGTCGACGATCTGCCAGTGATACAGCCGGCTGCCCGGCGGATAAACCGGTGTCAGCGGGGTAAAATAGATCTGCGCGGTGAAACGGTTGTTTTCCGTCCAGCTGTCGCCCCCGGTCAGGTTGCCGTCAAGCTGCGGCAGGGATGTCAGGTACGGCGGCTGCGGAATCGTGAAGAGCAAGTCGGCGGACTCACCCGGCTGCAGCGGGCCGTACGAAGCGGTGTAGCGCGTACCGAGATAGTCCAGCTGCAGTGATCCCGCTCCGCTCGCCGCCTCGCCGCGGTTGGCGACGGTGATGTTGAGATCGGTATCGTACCCCGGTGTCGCGAAGGGTTGCGGGTCCTGCGAGACCCCGGCGGCCGAGACGACGAGGTCGGGTTTTCCCGCGGGGAAATCGTAGTCGAGGAAGAGCAGGCTCAGGCTGACAGTGTCTGTGTGACCAAGTGGATAGTGTGCGAACGTTGCGAAAAGCCGGTTGTCCGCAAAGCCGAGGGTCGGGCGTGTACTTGTCTCGTTGCTGTTATTACTCCACCAAAAAATATTCCGAATCTCAAGCTGCATAAGCAACTTTTGGATGCCTGAAATAACCTGCAACTCTTTCAGGGGTCTTTTGAAGTGATTCCATGAAGGTTTGTGTGTTCTCTTCA
>JALWNV010000245.1:2264-2869 GCA_027083665.1 Helicobacteraceae bacterium | reverse complement strand
CGATACGGTCGCGTTCGACGGCAAGTTTATAGCCGTACTGGCGGTTGATATTGATGCGGGATCGGAGTTTGAACAGCCGCTTGTCCGCTTCGGCCGGGTTGAAAAACGGGTTGTCGGTACGCTGAACGCTGTAGGGGCGCTCTTTGAGAATGCGGATGAGGTCGTTGAACGCGTCGTATTTCTCCTCGATGTATTTGGAGGTGGCGTCGGCGAGTTTGGATTTGACGGCGTCGATATCCTGTCGGGTGCCGTTGCCCTCCGCGGTACGGTTCGTATCCGCTTTGTCCTGCAGCCTCTTGACGATGGTACGGTCGAGCGTATCGAGACTGTAAAACTGTTTTTCGATTTCGACGAGCCGCTGCCAGAAGCCTGCGGCGGCGAAGAGGACGGCAGTGAGCAGCAGCATCGCGAACAGTTTTCTCATAGGCGGATATCCCTTTTTCTCTTTTTGACAGTATAGCGACTGGCGGTTAAATCATCGTTTGCGGCAAGAAGGTACAATGACGGGGAAAAAACACAAGCACTTCGCTGCCGGGCTTGCGAAGGCGAAGGAGATGAAATGTACCGAAGATGGAGTGTCATTTTGTTGCTGGTGTGGTTGTCGG
>JALWNV010000245.1:0-2254 GCA_027083665.1 Helicobacteraceae bacterium | reverse complement strand
GAAAGATGTTTTATATGAAGCATATGAAAACAAAGGTGAAGATGGACGGGGCGTCGTTCGCGAAACTGCATACGAGCGGTGAGTGGCGGCAGCTTTTCGCCGATGATGCACGGGGCTTCGTTGCGGAGTTTTCGAAGCGTTACCCCAAATATACCCGCTTTTTCCATTCGCGTCGTTTTTTGAAAAAAGCACCGGATTTGGCGGATTTCGCGATCCGGTACGCTTCCGATACGGGCAGGACGCCGACCTGCGGCGGGGATGAGCCCGAAACGGTGCCTGCGATACTCAATCCCGCGGGACAGTCGACGGCTTCGCCTTTTTAGTCGAGTCCGAGCTCCTGCAGGATCGGTTCGAATTTGGCGGAGAGTTTGACCAGTTCGTCGTAGAGCAGACCGAAGCCTTTGTCTTCGGCAATCCACTCCTCGACCTTTTTCACGCCGTCGCTTTTCTCGTTTTCGTCGAGGATGTCGGAATTTTCGATATGGTCTTTGATCTTTTGAAGATGTTCGTGGTGTTTATGGCTGGGCATAAATATCCTTTTCATGTTGCTGTTTTCCGAATTATAGCGTTTGCAGTGTTAGAGCCGCCCTATAATGTCATATAGTATCCCTCCACCCCCGAAAAGCGGAGCCTTTCGGGGGTACTTGACGCAGGGTTCGGTTACGGCTCGGCATTCAGTGCTCCGCTTGCGCTGTGCTTCGGCACCTGTCGATATGTACGGACGAAACATTAAATGCCGGGCATATCGTTCGAGACATTCTCCGAGGGTGACTTGAGGAAAGTATCGTTGAGCCGCTGGATGCCTTCCCGGCTGGCACGAACGAGTGACTGGAGCGTCGCGCGGGTTTTGGCTCCCCACTTTCTGCCGCGCGCCGCATTGAGCGGACGCCACCATCTTGTCTGTACCCTGACGGCTCTGGCGAGGTCCGGATCGTTTTCGGCCAATGTACGCTGCAGGCGCCTGGAAAAGAAGCTGCGTGCGGCGAAATGCACGTAGCCGACGACGGCGAGCACCCCTATGACGGCGATCCATTGCAGCAGCGGCGATGCAAGGACGGCGGAGACGAGGTTGTATTGCACTTCCAGCGCCATCGCCGCGATGCCGAGGAGCGCGAACAGGGCGAAATCGGTTTTGAGGACGCGGCCGCTCCACAGCTGCAGTTGTGACTGAAGCGCGGGAAGACGGTCTTGTTCGAGGGATTTGGCAAGCGTCTCGATCTGGCGAAGGATACGATAGCCGCGTTCGATACTGACCTTGTCCATCCGTTCGTAGATGGCCTGCAGATCGTTGTCTTTTTTGCGTTTGAGCCGTTCGGCCAGTTCGGGGTCTTCGAAATGCGCCGCATCTTCGTTGTAGACGGCGAAAGCGTTGCCGGCGACCAGCCCCTGCTGCGCCAGTGCGCGCTGCCAGGAACCGATGCCGTCTTCGAGGTTGTCCTCTTTGGCCGTCGTGTCGATCTGGTTAAGGATATAGAGGATCTTGTCGGCGTCGTTGTGTTTGACGGCGGTGCCGACGAGGTGCTCGAGGGTGTCGCGCATCGCGCCGGGTTCGGGATGGCGGGCGTCGAAAAAGATCAGCACGAGGTCGCTCATGTCGATGATATGGCTGGTGATACGCAGGATCGTGTCGCGCTGGCTGTCGGCGTCGAAGCCGGGGGAGTCGATGAGGATCTTGCCTTTGAGGGCGTCGGACTTGACGGTTTTAAGCTGCATATAGAGATTGACCCGTTCGCCTTCGCCTTTTTCGACCTGCTCGATTTCGCTGCTGATATCGTAAAAGGGGAAACGCGGATCGGCGTCGAGGGCCATTCCCGGCAGGGTGACGACTTCGTCTTCGCTGCCGTAGGCGATGACGGTGAACTTGTCGTCGACTGCCTGATTGCCGCTTTGCTGTACCGTTTTGCCGAGATAGTGGTTGATGAAGGTCGATTTTCCGGCCGAGAACGTTCCGAGTACCGAGATCAGCGGCCACCACGAGATGTGCGAGGTGAAGCTCTCTTTCGGATCGAGCAGGCCGTAGCGGTGGGCGATATCGTCGAGGGTCTTGTAGCGGTCGATCGCCTCGATCAGCAGCGGGTTCTCTTCGCTGAGGTGTTTTTTAAGCTGGGCGTAACGTTCGGCTGGTGTCATTGGGATCCTTCTTCTTGGTGGGCTTATTATAGCATTTCGGATATTTGGAAGCAATTTCGGAAAGGATATTGTGACCCAAATCAGGAAATAGAAATTCCACCCGAGGCAGTACACGCAAAGAAAC
>JALWNV010000244.1 GCA_027083665.1 Helicobacteraceae bacterium | reverse complement strand
TGTATGACGGGCGCTCGCGCGGATCGATGGCCTATCAGAACCTCGCGCAGGCCATTTTGGCCTGACCGGACACGAGACGATGGCGAAATCAAAATCCCTGGGGAGAGGGCTGGGCGAACTTCTGGGTGAAATCGAGGAAGTGTATGACAATGAAGTCCCCAAGAACGAACAGATCATCGAAGTTCCCCTTTCGCACATCCGCCCCAACCCTTACCAGCCGCGCAAGCACTTCGACGAAAAAGCACTGAACGAGCTGGCCTCCTCGATCAAAATGCACGGGCTGATCCAGCCTGTTGTTCTGATCGAAGATGTCGACGGCTATATCCTCGTCGCCGGTGAACGCCGCTGGCGGGCAAGCAAGCTGGCGAAACTCAAGACAATCAGGGCGGTGATCGTTTCGCTCGACGCCGCGCAGATGCGTCAGCATGCCGTTATCGAAAATATTCAGCGCGAAGAACTCAATATTATCGAATTGGCGCAGGCCTACGAAGAGCTGATCGATATGCACGGTTTGACGCAAGAAGCGCTCTCTTCCGTCGTACACAAAAGCCGGAGCCATATCACCAATACCCTGCGCCTGTTGCAGCTTTCGAAAAAGACGCGTCAGGCGCTCGTCGACGGGAAAATCAGTGCGGGACACGCCAAAGTCCTGGTGGGGCTCAGTGACAAAGAGCAGAAGATTATGGTCGATTCGATACAGGGACAGAAGCTCAGTGTCCGGGAGACGGAACAGATGGCCAAAACGCTGAAGACCAAAGGCGTGCCGAAGAAAAACGGGGCAAACGAACCCGCCGAGACCCTCAATCTCGATGCGCTGAAACGGCAGCTTTTGCAGCGGGGGTTCGCCGTCCGCAGTGCTTCGAACCGCTTGACAATCACTTTCGAAGATGAGTCTCAGGTAGAGGCGCTGCTCGAATTGATCTGTTGATCCTGCTTCATTTTGTAACCCTTCAGGTGCTTTCGATCGTTCCTTTGCATTTCCTTTGGAAAATTCCTTCCGCTTAACAGGGGATTTAATTTATAAATTGTATAATCACGCAACTTTTAGGAGGTGATATGTTAGATATTAGTCCACTGCTGCTTATCAGTACAGCTGTAGTCTTCCTTGTCCTTATCGCCGTTCTAAACAGTATGCTCTACAAACCTCTCTTTGCTTTCATGGAAAAACGCGACCGGGATATTCAAAATGATCTTTCACAAGTCGGCTCGAACGACGCGGAAGTCAATGCTTTGAATGCCACGGCGCAGTCCATTATCAGTGAAGCGCGTTTGAGTGCGGCTGCAGAACGGGAGAAAGTGATTGCGGATGCGAAAAAGGCGGCGGAGGCCAAGCTCAGCGCCAAGCGAGCCGAACTGGCCAAAGCTTATGAAACGTTCGAGGCGGAACTCGAAAAAGAGTGTAGTGCGCTCGAGGCGGCTCTCAGTGCCCAGGCTCCGGCCTTCGCCGAAGCCGTCAATGCCAAGTTGAGCCGGATATAAGGAGTGCCGATGAAAAAAATAATCGCAATGACACTGTTGGCGACGGCCGTTCTCTCCGCATCGACCGGAGCCGAGCACGGGGGGACGGATATCGTTCCGAGGACCGTCAACTTTCTGATCTTTGCCGGGATACTGTGGTATCTGCTGGCGTCGCCGGTCAGAAACTTTTTCCAGGGGCGCTCACAGGAGATTGCCAAGCGTCTCAACAGCGTGCAGGACAAGCTGCGCGAGTCCAAAGAGCTGAAGGAGGCTGCGGAAGCGGCGGTCGAAGAGGCGAAAGCTTTCGCGGCAGAGCTGCACGAGACACTCGAGAAAGAAAAAGAGATTCTCAGAAAGCAGATCGAGGATCAGTGTGAAAAAGACCAGGCCGTCCTCGAAAAACAGATCAAAGACAAACAGGCGCTGGCCGAGCGTCAGATGCTGCGCGAAGTCGTCGAAAAAGTGATGACGGATGTCGCGGCGCAGACTTCGGCGACGCTCGACAAGCAGAAAATGGCCGAGATCATCATGAAGAAGGTGGCATAAGATGGAAGCATTGATTGCAAAGCGCTATGTCAAGGCGCTGACTTCACTGATGAAAGACAAGGATCTGGCCAATACGGCGGAGATCTTTGCCGCACTCGCACAGGCATATGCGCAAAAAGAGTTCTCCGAGCTGCTTGACAACCCGGATATCGATGCCGGCGCGAAAGAGAAGCTTCTGCTTTCTCTGGTAGAGGGTGCGAAAAGCGACGCGATCAACAATCTGATGAAGCTGCTGGTCGAAAAACGCCGGATTAATATTATCCCGGCCATCGCCGAAGAGCTGCGGCTTGCGATTGCCAAACGCAAAAAAGCGTACGAAGGCAAGGTCTACAGCAACGAAGCGGTTGCGGATGAGACGCTCGCCGAACTCAGCAGCAACCTCGGCAAAAAGATGGGTGCCGTTGTTTCTTTGGCGTATGTTCCGTCCGATTACGACGGCATCAAAGTAGAAGTGGAAGACCTCGGCGTCGAGATCAACCTCTCCAAAACACGTCTGAATGCTCAACTCGTCGAGCATATCTTAAAAGCAATTTGATCTTGGAAAGGAGATAGTTAAGTGGTAGCAAAAGTACAAGCAGATGAAATCAGTTCGATTATCAAAGAACGTATCGAAAATTTTGAACTGAACGTCGATATTAACGAAACAGGAAAAATCGTCTCATACGGAGACGGTGTCGCACAGGTCTACGGCCTGAACAATGTCATGGCCGGTGAAATGGTCGAGTTTGAAGACGGAACGCAGGGCCTCGTGCTCAACCTGGAGGAGAGCAGCGTCGGTGTCGTTATCCTCGGCAAAGGTGCGGAGCTGCGCGAGGGAATGAGTGTCAAGCGTCTGAACAAACTCCTGCGTGTTCCGGTCGGCGACGCTCTTCTCGGACG
>JALWNV010000243.1 GCA_027083665.1 Helicobacteraceae bacterium | reverse complement strand
ACCTGAACTTCAATGACTTCAACGGAACTATCCCCTCCGAGCTCGGTGATTTGCCAAAACTGCATTTTCTTTATCTCTCGGGAAACCGTCTCAGCGGTACCATCCCCGCCTCGCTGGGCAACCTTCACAGTTTGATAGAACTCAACCTGGGAGAAAACAACCTCAGCGGACCGATCCCCGCTTCGTTGGGCGATCTCAACAGTACCGCACTCACCTGGCTCGCACTGGATCAAAACCGGCTGTCGGGTACGATACCGGCGGAACTGGGAAACCTCGTATCCTTGGAATATCTGGAACTGGATCACAATCAACTCACCGGTACCATTCCCCAAACGCTGGGCAATCTCACCGCACTGAAAATGCTCTATTTGACCGACAACCATCTCTACGGAACAATCCCGCATGAGCTGACGGCACTGACAAACCTGATACCGTACAATCTCGGTCTGTACAACAACTGCGACCTCCATGCGGACGACAATGAGACCATCGACTGGCTGGAAACCTACTATCCCGGTATGACCTACTACAACTTCCTGAAAACCAACGACGGCAACTGTACGCAGGGCGGGGACAATATCCCGGTGCTGATGTACCTTCTCGACTGACACGGCACAGACATCACCCTGAAGGGTGATGTTTTTTTCTTCATATTTTTTTAAAATTTATTTAAAGAGTGCTTATTTAAAGGAAGAAAGAAATGCAAAAAAGAAATAATGATTTTCTGAAAAAGGGAGTTGTTGGTATCTGTATTTTTTCAACGGTAACGATATACGGGACAGATTACTATGTCGCCACAAGCGGAAGCGGGACAACATGCAATGCCTCTACACCGTGCGATCTAAGCACAGCACTCAACAATGCCTCCGACGGTGACCGCATCGCTCTCGCGGCCGGGACCTACACCGGCAGCGGCGACAACGTCGTCGAGCTGACGAAGGGCATCAGTCTCTACGGCGGATGGGACGGGAACAATCCGCCTTCAATCAATCCCGACAAATACATCACGACGATCAGCGGCGAAAACGAGCGTCGTGTTATCGAAGTCAACGGTACGGGTATTTCTCTCGTACTGGACGGCTTGCATATCGTCGACGGAAACGCGACAGGCCTTGGCGGCTATACAGCATATGGGATCACTTATGACGTTGGAGGCGGTATTTTCGTCGAAGAAGCGAATGTATCGATTGAAAACTGTGTCATTGAGCATAATGTTGCAGGATACAATGATTCAAAAGGCGGCGGTGTTTTTCTGCATTACAGCGATGGACGAGTTGAGAATAGCGTGATACGATATAACACAACAGAAACAGGTGGGGGAATTTCAATCATCGGTGGCTCTGCATCTGTCCTCGACAGCAGGATCACAAACAACGATTCAACCGGTGGCGGTGGCGGTGGCGGTATTTACTGCTATAACGGTTTACATCTGATTTCAAAAAACCTTATCGCCGATAACAATACCTCCACTTATGGCGGTGGCATCAACATTGCCACCAACTCGGCAGTTTTGGAAAACAATCTGATCTTGCGAAACCGTGCGGATATGGAAGGTGGTGGCATCCATCTATGGTACAACAATACCCGCCTCGTCAACAATATTGTCGTGCAAAACTACAGTGACGGCAATGGAGGCGGCATCTGGGCGAGCGGCTCGGATACCAAACTGGTACATATGACCGTCGCCGACAATGAAAATGAGGGTGTCTATCTGGACAAAGCCGGTAGCACCGACTGCAATATGACACTGATCAACACGATCATCACCGGTGAAAAGGTCGGCCTCTACATTGCCGACGGCAGCCATGCTTCGCTGGAAGGCACCCTCTTTTGGAACAACTTCACCAATATCAACTTGACCGGCAGCGCCACAGTCGATCCGGGAAGCGTCACTGTCACCGGCAATCCGGCTTTCAGAGACCCCGCCAACGGCGACTACCATATCACCGGTTTCTCCGCCGCCATCGACGCCGGTGTGGATGCCGGTGTCACCGAAGACATCGACGGCGATCCCCGCCCGATCGGAAGCAAATACGATATCGGCGCGGATGAGACGCAAAGAAGCACGCTTGCGCCGCTGTATTATCTGCTCTTCTGATCCGTGACGCGGCGAAGCGGTTATCTGCCAATACCATACAAAATCACCCTGACGGGTGATGTTTTTCTCTCACAATTTTGATAAAATAAACACATTAGGAGTGAAAAATGACCCTATTACGCTATTTGATACTCTCATTGGCGGTTTCTTTAACCGCAAACGCTTTTACCCTGCAGATGGACGAACCGAAAAACGAGTACGGGAAAGATGTCGGGGTCTACAATCCGGACGATACCGTGCGGGCGCGTCTGTTGTGGGAGAACAACGAATCGGACACAGGCGACAACTACCTCTACCTCACCTTCACCCTGCCCAACGGCAAAACGCTGTATGCGGACGAAAACGGCAGCTTCTCGCTCACGCCGAAACCCTACGGTTCCGTTGACATAAGCACTTCCTCGAATCATGCCGATCTGCTCGATTTCAACTACAGCATCGGCGAATGGATGCCCCAGGGAAGCTACACCGTTCACTGCTGGCTGACGCAAAGAGATCCGGCGGCGCGCGAGGACCCCGCCCGCCGGCTCTCGCCGAAAATGACCGCGACGTTCGAGACGACCTCGCACTACATTCCACTCACATACGACTCGTACGAAAAGGACTTCGTGTATGCAAGGCATCTTGTCACGGACGACGGCATCTGGATCGTCTATTACACCGGGCAAAGCACTCAGCCGCCTCACGACCTGTACGGCATGAAAGTCGATCCGTCTGGACGGACGGCGATCGCCCCCTTCCTGCTGACGCCAGTAGACGAGGCCTATCCAAGAACCGAACCCAAAGGCAATGTCTTCGCT
>JALWNV010000242.1 GCA_027083665.1 Helicobacteraceae bacterium | reverse complement strand
CTATCGAGCTGATCGCGGAGGCGCTTCGTTCGGATTGAGGATTGAGACGCGCGCGTCTCAAAAAATCATCCTCCATCCTACATCACCTGCAAGACCCCCTGCCATACGACCGCCGTCGTGATCCCCGCGGCGGCACCGGCGATGATGTCGTCACCCATGACACCGATACCGCCTTTGGCCTCCCGGTCGATCCGTCCGATGATGGACGGCTTTTTGATATCGTAGAGGCGGAAAAAGACAAACGAGAGCAGGCTCTGGATGAGAAAACCGTTTTTCCAGTCCAGCAGCGCTTCGGGGGCGACGGGGATACCCGGCGCGATGGAGAGTGCCAGCCACATGCCCGCGAGTTCGTCGATCACGATGCGGCTGTCGTCGTGCGGCGCTCCGGCGCTTTCATGGGCGTCGATCACTTTGATCGCGATCAGCGTGATGAGGATTGTCGACAGAAAAAGGGTTTGCGGGCCGAGGTAGAGCAACATGAGTATGCCAAGCGGCAGCGCGGCCAGGGTACCGAACGTGCCCGGCGCTTTGGGTGCGAGACCGCTGTAGCCGACGGTGAGGAAAAGCCAGTTGAATTTCATAGATGTCCTTTTTGTCCGTCGTTAGGCCAAAGGCCTAACGACGTATCTACGTCAGCGACGTTGTCTGATACAGTTCCATCAGCTTGATGTAAAAATCGCGGTCGGTCTGCTCTTCGAGCAGGCCGTTGACCGGCATGATGTCGTAATAGAGCTTTTCGATATTTTTGATCCGCCCGGGAAACAGGCGGCACAGCACCATCGCCGAGATCTCTTTGCGCATCAGCACCGCCGGCGGCAGCAGGCCGGTTTTGATCAGGTCGAGGATGGAGTCGGCGTGATAGGAGATGTGGTGGTGCGAACCGTGCGGACAGGTCTTGGTGCTCACGAGCGTCTTGCATTCGTTGCAGTAGACGTATTCGCGTGCGATGCTGATTTCGATATCGATTCCTTTGATGCGGTCGATAACGGACTGGTTGCTGTTACGGTCGTAGTACATGCCGACGCCGGCGTGGTTCTGGCCGATCATCAGGCGGTCGCAGCCGAAATTTTTCGCCACGATGGCATCGATGATGACTTCGTTGTAGCCGGCAAAGATGTAGCTGTGCTCCAGCGGCACCGTGACGACGCGGTTTTGCGGCAGGAAATGCTCGGTGAAATAATCGAGCACTTCGGCACGGATATCGTAGCTGAGATCGGCATTGTTGTAGGGTTTGAGCAAGAAGATGACGACCATGTCGGTATTGTCGAGGGTTTGGCGAATCAGGCGTTCATGGGCGCGGTGCAGCGGATTGGCCGCCATCATGATGGCGGTGGTGTGCTTGGCTCCGATACGCTCTTTGGCATCGTTGATCGCAGTCTTGATCGGTGCGATCGGGTCGTGTTTCAGGGTGAAATCGCCGCTGACGGCAAAGCGTCCGAGGCGTGCCATCGTCGCCTTGACACCGGGGTGGGAAGGATCGTCGGTCCCGTAGATCTGTCTGACGCGTTCTTTCGGATCGATCGGAAAGATCTCGGATACGGTGATGGCACCGATATGCTCCCGGCCGACTACGAGGTCAAGGATATCTCCGGGCTGAGCACCGGAGAGGACTTTTTCGTTGGTGCTTCCCGCCGGAGCGAGGATAAAGGGAAAGGGGAAAGACGTACCATTGTATTGGCCGGTCCGCATGACGTTGTCTGTCTGTGCCGCGTTCATCAACCCTGTCACGGGTGAAAGCAGACCGGCTTTGAGGATGCTGAGTGCCGACAGCGCTTCGGGATCGATATGAAGGGCGTTATTTTTTCTTGATGATGCCATACTTTTTACGCTTCTCCCACAGGCTCTTCCGTGAGATACCGAGCTTTTTCGAGAGCTCGGTATCGGGGAACTTGTACTGATAATTTAGCACGATATATTTAACGTAGTCCTCGATGGGAAGAATATCGCCCTGTTCGAAGAAGGTATTGTCACTTTTTATCTCAATGACCTCGACATCCGGAATATCGATCGTATCGGTACTCGAGACGATCACCTGCCGTGAGGCGATAAGATCGAGCAGCGGTTTCCGATCGGCTTTTTTGACGGTTTGAAACTCGCTGATATAGATGAGGGCGTTCACGGGCGCCTTGGCGATTTCCGTATAGGCATCGGGCATTTCCAAACTGACATAGACGAGGTCTTTCCCGTTGGCTTTGGCAAATTCGAACGCGAAAAGGTCGGCGTACTTCTGGAAGTTCGATGAAATGAACAGAGGGGGCGAGAGGTTTTCGATATCCTGGGTGATCTTGATCCCTTTGAAATGCTGCTTCAAATAGCGTTCGTAGGTGCTGTTGGCAGCTTTGAGGCGGTTGAACTCCTGAAAATGTTCGATTTTTCGGATGAGCTCCTCGATCATGAACGGTTTAAGAATGTAGTCTTTCGCTCCCGCGGAGAGCGGTTTGCTGACGGTATCATTGCTGATGTATGAGACCATCAAAATAACGACAGCGTCGCGGTAGGCTTCGATGACGGGGTAGATATCCTGCCCGCTGATGTTGGTCGAAAGCAGTACGACATCGTAGGTGATTCCCTTGAAAGCGTCCTGGATGGAACTGCTGATATCGCAGTGGTAACCCAGCTCCCCCAGTTTCCCCGCGATGCTTTGCGCCAGGTAGATTTCATTTTCGATAATCAGTACTTTCATATCCGTGTCCAATCCATGTAGTTTAGTGTAGCGGTCGCGAATACCGCGACGCCTTCTTCGCGTCCGACAAAACCGAGTTTTTCTGTTGTCGTCGCCTTGACGCCGATGCGTACGGGCGGTACTTTCATAACGGCTGCGAGGCGGGTACGCATCCGGTTTTTATACGCGGCGAGCCTCGGAGTTTGAGCCGCCACGGTGATATCGGCATTGATGATACCAAAGC
>JALWNV010000241.1 GCA_027083665.1 Helicobacteraceae bacterium | reverse complement strand
TTTGACAATCCCGTTCTCGCTCGTGATGACGATACGCTGCTTGCCGCGCAGCGGCTTGCCGAAGCTGACCACCCCGTCGACTTCCGCGATCAGCGCGACATCTTTGGGCTTGCGGGCTTCGAAGAGCTCCGAGACACGCGGCAGACCCCCGGTGATATCGCGCGACTTCTGCAGCGCCTTCGGTGTCTTGGCAAGAATATCCGCCACTTTCACCTCGGCACCGTCCTGGACGAAGACCGCCGTTTTCGGTTCGACGGCATAACGGATAATCTCGCCGTTTTCCGTCGCCAGCACGATCGCCGGTTTGTACTCCGGTGCGATATATTCGTTGATCATCAGACGGGTCTTGCCGGTCAGTTCGTCGAACTGCTCCGACGCCGTCACCCCGCCGATAATATCTTCGAAAGTCACTTTTCCGTTCGCTTCGGAGATGATCGGGTTGGAGTATGGATCCCATTCGGCGATCACGACCGACTCGCTCGAAGAAGGGCGTGCGATCAGCGTATCGGGTTCGACCATCGCATCGTCATCGACCTCGACGATCGAACCGCGCGCGATGTAATGACGGTTCGCTTCACGGTCTTCGGCATCGACGACCACGGCAAAGAGACCCTTTTCCGTGACTTCGTATCCTTTGCCGATCGCTTTGTAACGCTCGAGGTAGTCGCCTTTGAGCAGGAAAAACTTGACCTGCCCCTTCGCACCGGCCTCGACACGCTGGGTGACCGGAGCGCCGTCGTCGACAAGCAGCTCGGAGGCATACGGGATACGGTTGGGAATGTTCCAGCCGTCACGGATCATCTCGACGATAGACTCGTCCGCCTTGACCTCGCTTCCGCTTGCGTACGGCAGGTAGAATTTCCCTTCGATCTTGCCGCTGACGCCTGCCAGTTCGTTCGGACGCGCCACCTCGCTCTTTCGCAGCGTATAGCGGACCGTTTCATCCTTTCCGACGACACTGACGAGGATCTCGTCGTGAATTGTCTGCACCTCCAAAACCCCGTCGAAAGGCGCCTTGATTTTCGGCTCGACCAGAAGCACACCCGCGTTACGGCGGTTGGCGACGATATTCTTGCCTTCCTGGTTGCGGTAGGTTTTCAGGTTGTAATAACGGATAAAACCTTTCTTCTCGGCGATAACCTGACGCTCTTCACGCGTACTCGACGCCGTCCCCCCGACGTGGAAGGTCCGCAGCGTCAGCTGTGTTCCCGGTTCACCGATAGACTGTGCGGCGATGATACCGACCGCTTCGCCGACGCGGACCAGTTCGCCCGTTCCAAGGTTCTTTCCGTAGCACAGCGCGCAGACGCCGCCTTCGGATTTACAGGTGGCGGGGGTACGGATCTGAACGGACTTGATGCCCGCTTCGACAATCGTCTGCGCCTTGATCTCGTCGATCAGTTCGCCTTCGGGATAAAGGATCTCGTTGGTGATCGGGTCGATCGCGTCTTCGGCGAGTACACGGCCGTAGATACGGTCTTCGAGCGGCTCGATCAGTTCGTTACCGGTCGAGATGTCCGTGATCTCGATCCCTTCGTGCGAACCGCAGTCCTCTTCGACGATCTTGACGTTCTGGGCGACATCGACGAGTTTACGCGTCAGGTAACCCGCATTCGCTGTTTTGAGCGCGGTATCGGCCAGACCTTTACGTGCCCCGTGTGTCGAGATGAAGTACTCGAGGACGTTCAGTCCCTCTTTGAAGTTCGAGATGATCGGCGTTTCGATAATCGAACCGTCGGGCTTGGCCATCAGACCGCGCATACCGGCGAGCTGACGGATCTGTGCCGCGGAACCCCGTGCCCCGGAATCGGCCATCATATAGATCGAATTGAAGCCGTCTTTGTCGTTCTCGATCAGATCCATCATATCGCCCGCGAGCGTATTGTTGACATCCGTCCAGACGTCGATGATCTTGTTGTAGCGCTCCTGCTCGGTCAAAAGACCCGCTTCGTACTGCTTCTGAATCTCTTTGACTTTCTGTTTCGAAGCGGCGATCAGTTCCGGCTTCTCTTCGGGTACGATCACGTCTTCGATCGAGATTGAAACCCCCGCTTCGGTCGCATGCTTGAAACCGAGATTCTTGAGGTTGTCGAGAAAACCCGCCGTGACGGCGATCCCGCCGTGTTTCTGTACGTAGTCGACCAGTGCGTTAATCGCTTTTTTCTTCATAATCCGGTTCCAGAGGTTGACCGGGACGAAGTCGGGCAGGATCTCTTTGATCAGCAGCCGCCCCGCCGTCGTCGTAATCATCCGGCCGTCGATACGGGTGCGGATACGCGCATGCAGGTCCAGCGCCCCCTGCTCAAGTGCGATGCGGACTTCGTCGACATTGGCGAAGAGTTTGTTCGAACCGGCGACACCGTTCTTCTCCAGCGAAATATAGTAGATCCCGAGGACCATATCCTGCGACGGCGTCGCGATCGCTTTACCCGATGCCGGCAGCAGAATGTTCATGGATGAAAGCATCAGGACCTTCGCTTCGGCAATCGCTTCGGCCGACAGCGGTACGTGGACCGCCATCTGGTCACCGTCGAAGTCGGCGTTGAATGCCGAACAGACCAGCGGATGCAGCTGAATCGCCTTGCCGTCGATCAATTTCGGGTGAAACGCCTGAATCGAGAGCTTGTGCAGCGTGGGGGCACGGTTGAGCATAACCGGGTACCCCTCGACGATCTCGCTGAGACACTCCCACACCTCGTTGGTCTGCTCTTCGATCATCTTCTTGGCCGCCTTGACGGTCGTGGCGTATCCTTTGTCCTCGAGCTTGGCGATCAGATGCGGCTTGAAAAGTTCCAGCGCCATTTTCTTCGGCAGACCGCATTCGTCCATCTTGAGGCTCGGCCCCACGACGATAACGGAACGGCCGGAAAAATCGACCCGTTTTCCGAGCAGGTTCTGACGGAAACGGCCC